>JAYRHV010000001.1:0-8462 GCA_041907165.1 Candidatus Omnitrophota bacterium
ACGCATCATATTTAATGGCAGGGTATAAAAATGCAGTGGGCAGAAACACTTTTAATTGTCTCTATCATGTTGATCTCGGTCTTAGGGCCATCGATTGTTATAGCTGTTTTAGGCTATGCGGTCATTAAGGCATTAAGCCGCAACCCTTCGGCCGCATCCAAGATTTTTATGGGCATGCTGGTTATGCTCATTTTTGTCGAGGTTATCTCGATTATTTCTATTCTTATTATTTTCCAGCTTTTTGGAAAATAATAAAACGGGTCAAAGGTTTTAAGAGTTTATGGGATCGGCCGCACTATTATTCATTGTTATCTATTTTATAATGATTTCGATTCCTTGTCTGGGTGTCGGTTGGCTGGGATACAAGTTGATTACAAAAATAGGGCGATACCCCAGCAAGACGCCCGCAATACAGTTGGGCATAATGATGAAATTAATTATCATCGAAATTGTTTCTTTGACGGTCATTTTGGTATTTTTTAAGATTTTGGTTTCCGAATAAAGTTGCTTAAAGAGGAGAAAACAATGGACTTAGGGATGTTGCTTATTAAAGCCATTTTTGTCGGGATGATTTTTGTTGGTATTGGCGGGTTTTTTATTTGGAAATTTAGTAAGGACACCATTGATAAAGATCTTAACCGTTTAAACAAGGAAACACAAGCGGTTCTCACAAAGCAAACTGAATTAAACCAAAAGATAAAGGAAGCTAACGAAGAATTGTCTAAACGCAAAGCAGAAGCAGATGCTTTAGTATTAAAAATGACTGAGGATGCCGAAAAAGCGGCCAAGGAAGAGCGTGAGAAGCTTGTGGCCAAAGCCCGTCAAGAGGGCGAGGAGATTATTGTCAAGGCCAATAATACCAAAGAGGATATTCGTAAAAAAATTGTCAAAGAAATGGACATGCGGGCGGTGGACTTTACCGCGATGATTTTAGATGATGTTTTAAGCAAGGCAGGCCGTATCGCTTTGGATGAATGTTTGATTTCGGAGTTCATTGATAGCTTAGCTAAAATGGACATGGAAATGATTGGCGAAGAAATCAAAACTGCCGAAGTTGTGACCGCTTCAGCTATCACAGAGCGTATGCGCAATCGTTTGAGCGAAACACTTTTAAGCAAGTTAGGCCGGACCATTGAAGTGACAGCTACATCGGACCCCAAGATTTTAAGCGGGATGATTTTGCGTTTTGGCAGTTTAGCGATAGACGGGAGCCTTAAGAACATGGTTCGCGAGAGTGCCACAGGACTTAAAGAAAAGTTAGAAAAGGGCCTTTTGTAACCTTTCGTTTAAAGGACTTGTTGGTATGGGTAAAGCGATGAAAATTAAGCACGATCTTGACGATATTACTGAGCTCGTCGAGATCATTCAGGTTTTGAAAGATGTGGCGGACACCAAGTTCCATGAATTAGCATCGCGCAAAGACCGTTTTGCCCGTTTTGGCGAATCGTTTGTTGAATTTTTTCGGATGATCAGTCTTTCTTCGGTGCGGCATCCTTTGGTATCGAATGATAACCCCAAAGTCGGGATTGTCGCTGTGACCTCCGAAGGCGGGTTTATGGGGGATCTCAACGCCAAAACGATCCGGCATGTCATGGCCGAAAAGGAAGCTAATCCCAACAGTGTTTTGATGGTCGTCGGGCGCAAAGGGGTTGAGCGTATGCGCTCGGTGCAGCCGGACATGAAAACGTTTGTCAATTTAGACGAAGTAGGTCTCTATGAAACAGCCATACAAATTAAAGATCATGTTATTAAAGAAGTGATGGAAGGCCGGCTGGGAAAAATCCTTGTCGTCTATCCGTGGTCGAAGAACTTTAATTTACAAAAGCCGCGCACGATCAAACTTTTGCCATGCGATGAGCTTTTGACGAAGCAGAGTGAATTTGTTGATAGTATCGAATCAGTTATTGAGGAAAGCGATCCGGTCGATGTCATCGGGTATTTGGCGGATATGTGGCTGGTTTGCCGTATCTATGAAGTTTTGCATGATACGTCTATTTCCGAATCTGCGGCTCAGTCTCAGCAGCTTGAGGCGAGTGTGCAGAAAATGAAAAAGGACAAAAAGGGTATCGCCGCTTCGTTTAGTAAGGCGCGCAAAGGCGATATTGATAAGAGTATGCGTGAGGTTTTTACATCCCGCATGATGTCCGGCGGTGGACGACGTTAAAGGAGTCTTATTTTGGAAAACGAAAACAAAGAATTCCCCAAGGCCCCAGAGCCGGTCAAATCCGATCAAGTTGCTTCGGCCGACAATACTTCTTCGCAGAAAAAATCCCAACCACTAGATAAGCCCGTGCAAGCTGACAAGCCTGCCGTCGCAGCCGCGGTGAGCTCTAAAGAAAAGAAGCCCCGTCGGGGCTTAGGACGCGTTTCGTCAGTACAAGGCCCGGTCGTCGACGTGCGTTTTGATAATATTGACGATATTCCGGCTCTTTATGACTGTATTGAAGTTTCGACTTTCGATAAGAAAGCGATCATTTTACAGACGGCCGAGCATTTGAGCAAAAATCTGGTGCGTACCGTTGCTTTGCACGACACGCTTAACCTTCAATTAAACGCGCCTTGTTATAATACCTTTCAGCCGATTACAATACCCATCGGGGATGAATGTTTTGGCCGAATCATGGATGCCGTCGGTAATCCGATTGACCAGAAGGGCCCAATCAATGCGCCGACCCGAAAACCCATCCGAGTTTTGCAACAGACACTTGGGTATGATCTTAAACAAAAAACAGCCGCCAAGATGGAAGTTTTGGAAACAGGCTTGAAATACTTTGACCTTTTGTATCCTCTGGTCAAAGGGGGCAAGACTGGGATTATCGGGGGAGCCGGTTGCGGCAAGACGGTCGTTATTTTGGAGCTGATTAATAACATTGTTAAGGAACACGGCGGGGCTTGCGTTTTTGCGGGGATTGGCGAGCGGATCCGCGAGGGAAACGAGTTGTTCCATGAATTAACCGACAGCGGGCTTTTGAATAACGTTATGTTGGCCTACGGGCAAATGGACCAACCCCCCGGCGCGCGCGCGGAAGTCGTCAACACCGGGATTACGCTGGCCGAATATTTGCAGGGCAAGAATAAAGATATTCTTCTTTTTATGGATAATATTTTTCGCTTTATCCAAGGGGGGCAGGAAGTCTCCACTCTTTTAGGCCGGGTTCCGGCGGAAACCGGTTATCAGCCGACCTTAGCCTCTGAGGTCAGCGGTGTTCAGGAACGTATCCGTTCAGCTCCCGGCGGCGGATCGGTAACTGCGCTGCAAGCGGTTTACGTGCCGGCCGACGACATGACGGACCCTGCTGTCGTTGCGATTTTTAGTTATCTTGACGGATCTGTGGTTTTGTCGCGCGATCTTGTCCAGCGCGGGATGTATCCTGCCATTGATCCTCTGCAAAGCTCCTGCAGTAATCTGGACCCAAACGTCGTTGGAAAAAGACATTTTGACCTCTCTCAAACCGTTATTCAGCATTTTAGCAAGTACAATTCTTTGAAGAGAATCGTCGCGGTTATCGGGGTCGAAGAACTTAACAAGGAAGACCGTATGGTTTACGGTCGTGCGCAGAGGCTTTTAAATTTTATGACGCAGCCGTTTTCGGTCAGCGAAGTTTTTACAGGAAAAAAAGGGCAATATGTGCATTTGAACGAAACTTTAGACGGTGTTGAACGAGTTTTGGCCGGTGATTATGATAAGACCAAACCATCGGACTTTTATATGATCGGCAAAGCGCCGAAGTTAGGATGAGATATTTTTTATGGTTAAACACAGCGATAAAGTTCTTTCCGACGAATTAGTCAAGGCGGGACTGCTAAGTCCGGACAAAGCCAGTCAATTGCTCACAGATCTCCAATCCTCAGCGGAAGCTTTGCACACTTACCTTATTCGCAAAGGATTGATTCCCGAACGCCAAGTTTTAGAAAAACTTGCCGCTGTTCATCAGTTGCCGTTTTTAGAGCTTAAGTCGATGACGATTGATAAAGCGGTGGTCGAAAAAATTCCGGTCCGTTTTGCCACGTATTTTAAGTTTATGCCAATAAAAATCGATGGAAGAGTCTTGACCGTTGCCACCGCTAATCCGCTGGACATTAAATTTCAGGACGAGATACGGGTCCATTTAGGGCTGGAACCTAAGGTGGTTTTAGTTCGAGAGGCCGAGATTGCGGAAGCTTTAAATAAATATTATGGATTAGCTGCAGACACTCTTGAAAAACTTTCCAAGGACTCAAAAAAATCTAGCGGCGACGAAGCTCCGGCGGCGTGGGTTGAGGATTTGGAAACCAATGCCAATGATGCCTCAGTAAGCAAATTGGTCAATGAAATCCTCCTTGAAGCGTACAAAAAGAGGGCGACAGACATTCATATTGAACCTTACCGAGCCAAAGTGCGCGTGCGTTATCGTATAGACGGAATTTTGCTTGACGCGAATATTCCCCCCGGCGTAAAGCCTTTTTTGTTGTCGATTATTTCGCGCATTAAACTTATGGCTAATTTGAGCATCGTCGAAAAACGTTTGCCGCAGGATGGGAGCGCTGTGGTTAAAACGCGAGAGCAGGATTTGGATTTGCGTATTTCGACGATCCCCACACCTCGAGGCGAGAGCATGGTCATCCGAATTTTACCGACGAATGTCACGCTTTTAAGCCTTGAACGTTTAGGGTTAGCAGAGCGAAATTTACGCTTGTTTAGAGAACTTATCCAAAAGCCGCACGGCATTATTTTGGTCACCGGACCGACGGGAAGTGGGAAGACGACAACCCTTTATGCATGCCTTAACGAGCTTAACACGCCAGACCGTAAAATTATTACTCTAGAAGACCCTCTGGAATATGAGCTCGAGGGGATTACGCAGATCCAAGTTAACTCCAAACTCAACTTTGATTTTGCCTCTGGCCTTCGCAGCGTGCTGCGGCATGACCCGGACATTATTATGGTCGGCGAGATCCGGGATACTGAAACCGCCGAGATCGCTATCCGTACGGCATTGACAGGGCATTTGGTATTTTCAACGCTGCATACCAATGATGCGGCCAGTGGGGTGACCCGTCTTATCGAAATGGGCTTAGAGCCTTTTTTGGTTTCCTCGAGCATCGAAGCGTTTATTGCCCAGCGTTTGGTGAGAGTTATCTGTAGCCATTGCAAAGAAGAAGTGACAACGGGATTAGAAGATGTCCGACGAGAAATCGCGCAGACTTTTAAAATGCCCGATACGAAAGCAGTCAAGATCTATCAGGGAGGCGGTTGTGATCATTGCAACGGCACAGGCTTTTATGGGCGAAGTGCGATTTATGAGATATTGGCCATGGATGATGAAATTCGCGCGGCAGTCTTGGCTAAAGAAGGCGCTGGTGTCATTAAAAGATTGGCGGTTAAAAACGGGATGACAACATTGCGTCAAGATGGCTGGCGAAAAGTTTTGGAAGGCATTACAACTGTTTCTGAGGTGATGGAGATTGCCATTAAAGATGAAGAACTTTCTTTGGCCTCACCTTTGAAGTCGCCGGCTTCTGCGGCAAATCAGGTTTTTGCGGCGCATAAAGATATTTCTCGTAAAATAACACCTGAAATGTTAAAAGCCAAGGATGATTATAATTCGCGGACGTATACCCGGGTCGAAGTTAGAGTCGGGATTCGCTATCAGGTTGTCGATCAGGACGATAGTGATATGACCCATTTGACCACCGACGGGGTAGAGCATTCTTCGATTACAAAAGATTTAAGCGCAGGCGGAGTTCGTTTTGTGACGGGCTATACCTTGCCTGTGGGAACGATCTTGGAAATTAAATTGCAAATTGAAAAAGGGGAAAAGAGTATCGATTGCTTGGCTAAAATTTGCCGTGTCGAAGAAGATTCGGTTTCGGCCTTGTTTAATTTAGCCGCATATTTTTTGGATATTTCTAGTGCGGACCGAGTGCGGCTGGATCAGTTTGTCCGTACAAAATCGACAGACGCCAAAACTTTGCTGGGAGAAAAATAATAATGTTATTCCATTACAAAGCGAAGATGAAAAATGCGCAAACTGTTTTAGGCCAAATTGAGGCTCAAAACAGAGAACAGGCGGTTGAGAAAATAAATCAACAGGGGCTTGTTGCTGTTTTTGTCGAAGAACATAATGCTGCAGGCGCCAAAGTTTCTCAAAAGCAATTGCGTCCAAAAAAAATTTCCGCCAAACAGTTGTATCTATTTTCCCGGCAGCTTTCCAATTTGATCAAATCAGGTATTCCGATTTTGCGCACGCTTGAACTTATTGGTGAGCAAATGCGAAATCCATATTTTAAGGGTGTTGTGGAGAATATTTATGACGAAGTTAAGGACGGAAAAAGTTTTTCTGATAGCTTAGGCCAATACCCGGGTATCTTTTCGAATTTTTATGCGACGATGATCAAGGCCGGTGAGGAAAGCGGAAATCTTAAAGCCATGATTGCGGATGTGGCTGAGTATTTGCAAGCTCAAGAAGAGCTTGCCTCCAAGGTACGCATGGCGATGGCCTATCCGATTTTTATGGGGTTGTTTGGTTTGGGGACGGTTATTTTTATTTTGACGTATGTGATGCCGAATATCACGTCGATCTTTGTGAACTTTAATCAGGCGCTGCCTTTACCTACACAGATCGTGATGGCAATCAGTGCTTTTTTGATTCACAATGGGCTTTGGATGCTTGTGGGGGCAAGCGTTATTTTTGCGCTCATTAAACAATGGGACAGAACTAAAGAGGGGCGGCTTTATAAAAGTCAGGTTTTGTTAGGGTTGCCGTTTTTGGGGCCTTTTATTTTAAAAGTTGAATTAGCGCGGTTTTGCCGGACCCTGCAACTGCTTTTAAAAAGCGGGATTCCGATTGTGCGCGCGATGCAACTTTCAACGCCGGTGGTAGGCAGCGAAGTTATTGCGCGAGAATTGCGCAAATGTCAGGATGACCTTTTGGCCGGCAGTTCTTTAGGGGCGAGTTTTAAAAGTTTGCATATTGTCCCATCGCTATTAGGGGATCTGATTGTTGTTGGAGAGGAATCCGGGTCGCTGTCCGTGACGTTAAATGATATTGCTGAAAGTTATGAACAAGATACCAATGAGTTTATCAAATTGTTGACTACGCTTCTTGAGCCGGCGATGATTTTGGCCGTCGGGTCGGTGATCGGGATTATTGTCATTGCGATGCTTTTGCCGATTTTTCAACTGGACATCTTTGCGCGATAAAGGGGGGTGGTTATTAAAAAGATATCGTTTTTTTTTATTTTATTTGTCTGTGGATTTAATTTTACCACTGTCTGCAAGGCAGGGGATTTGCCTTGGGGGGAGATTAAGGACAAACACTTTGTCATTTATTACGAAGAAAAAAACGATCAAGCTTTAGCCAAGGAACTCTTGCGCCGCGCGGAAGGTTATTATCAAAAGATCGGCGAGGACATAGGCTATTCGCGCACCAACAAAATGTGGACGTGGGAGAATCGTGTCGAAATTTTTTTGTTTGCCACCCAAGCTTCCTTTATGGCCAATACCGGCCAGCCCTTGTGGTCGACCGGTTATGCGGACCGCGACTCGCGGCTGTTTAAGTCCAAGACCATCATTACGTTTAAACAGGAAGAAAGTTTTGCCAACGGACTTTTGCCGCATGAGATCAGCCATTTGATTTTGCACGATTTTATTTCCAACAGCGCGCATATCCCGATTTGGTTTGACGAAGGGGTAGCCCAAATGCAGGAAAAAGACAAGCGCGCTATGGTTCGTCCTATTATGAGAACATTGACAAGTCGTAATCAAACTGTTCCCTTTAGCCAATTTATGAATTGGGATATTCGAAAAGAAAAGGATGCCCGCAAAGCGCAGGTTTTTTATGCGCAAAGTTTGTCGGTCGTCGATTATTTGGTCACGAAATATGGCACTGACGCTTTTGGCCGCTTATGCCGGGCTTTGCGCGACAATAAAGATTTTGCGTCGGCTTTGTCGTTTGCTTACTCGGGTGTGTTTGCCAATTTTGATGATTTAGAAAAGAAATGGATGGCGTCGTTTAATCAGTGAGGGCGGCTGGAGATACTCGAATGAAAACATTTGACAGAACGTTGATAAATAACAGGAGAATGATCATGGAAAGACGATTAAATCAGAATCAAAAAAAGTTTTTATTAAAAGCAGACGGGTTTACGCTCATCGAGATTATGCTCGTTGTCATTATTATCGCGGCTTTAGCTGCGATGGTTGTACCGAGGATGTCTGGCCGCTCCGAGCAGGCCAAAAAAGCGATTGCCCAGACGGACATTGAGTCGCATTTGTCGACGGCGCTTAAACTTTATGAGCTGGATAATGGAAGTTTTCCAACAACCGCACAAGGGCTGGAGGCTTTGATCAAGGAAACTAAAGTAAGCCCTGTCCCCACAAATTGGAACGGCCCTTACCTTGAAAAAAAGCCCATTGACCCATGGGGTAATCCCTATGTTTATAAATCTCCCGGCGAACATCGCCGTGATTATGACCTTTC
>JAYRHV010000002.1:0-1599 GCA_041907165.1 Candidatus Omnitrophota bacterium
TGGAAAGCTCACTTTGCGGCAAGGTTGCATGACCTTTTCTTTTGCCGACATTGACCTTTTTCGCAAACAGCGCATGGTCTAAAATATTTTTATGCACCAAATAATCATAAAATACAATATCCGCACTTTGCAGAGCTTGGACACCTTTAAGGGTCAACAACTCAGGGTCGCCGGGGCCAGCACCCACAAAAATAACTTTTCCGTATTTACGGCGGACGTCGAGCTTAGAAAAAAGTTTTTCAATATCCTTGTCTTGTGTACGTCCCACAACAGCCAACTGCCCCTGTAAAGCGGTTGCCTTCCACGGCAAAATTTCTTTGATCCGTTTTTGTAGCCCTAACCGTTTTAAAGCGCAGGTTGCGACAATCAAAGCGTCGATTTTCCCTTGGTCAAGCAAAAGCAAACGCTCGTCGATTGTGCCTCGAATGTCCACAATTTCGACATGGGGATTTAACGCCAAAATCTGTTGCTTGCGCAAAAGACTGCTTGTTCCCACACGACTTTTGGGGGCAAGCTTGGAAACTGCTGTTTTTCCAACCCATGAATCGGTGTCGTCCAACGATTTTGTTAAAGCAAAAATCTTTAACCCCGAAGGTAAGTTCTCAGGCAGGTCCTTGGCGCTGTGAATGGCAATGTCGATTTCTTTATTGAGCAGGGCATTATCTAAAGCGTCACTAAAAAAATCATCAGCCGGATTAGTCATCAAAGATGTTGATTGATCACGGTCACCCTTTGTCTCTAAAGTCGTCAGCTTATAGGATGTCTTCTTTCCTGACTTAGCTAAGAGAGAAAAGACTTCCCTTACCTGCGCTAAAGCCAAAGGACTTGAGCGCGAACCAACATTAAGAATCTTTTTTGCCGTATTTTTCACAAGAGCATATATTAACACAAACACTTCAATTCTAAAAAATTTAATTTGGATCTCTCGGCGGGAGTTTTATTCTTCGAGCATCTTTCGGATTTGTGGAAGTGCGGCGCGGGCCGCATCTTCCCCACGTTTGATCAGTTCATCAACTTTGTAAAGTTCGTACCAATTGATGTAACTTAAGTCAGGATGAATAACAACATCGGCAGCACGCCCACTTTGCAAGGCGATCACGTATTCAGAGGCTTGCAGAGTACGGACAATAATATCTGAGACGTTTGGGTTAAACAGCCGCGTAATAAATCGCATCATCTTTGTCCACAAATATTTTTTAGGATCAGGCAAAAATGAAACTTCATCATCCAGCGCTGTTTGCCTTTGTTCTTCCAAATATCCTTTCATAACCTGTTCGGGTGACTGCAATACATTGACCGCAATAATTTTTTTGGCCCCGCTTTGCAAAAGGACATTCGTCGGCAAAGGATTAAGGACTCCCCCGTCGATAATCCAGCGGTCTTTCATCCGGATCGGTTCAATGACCCCCGGAATAGAAACGCTTTGCCGAACGGCATCCGCTAATGAACCGGATTCCAGGACAAGCTCTTCTCGCCTAAGGACGTCATACGCAATGATTTTAAGAGGAATGCGCGTGTCATAAAAAGTTTTGCCCTCGAGTCCGCGGGTTTTAAGCCAGTTAACAATTTTCTTCCCTCCGATAAAGGCCGCCGGGGACA
>JAYRHV010000003.1:0-1547 GCA_041907165.1 Candidatus Omnitrophota bacterium
TACTGGCTGGCCAAAGAGCTGTTTACTAAACGCACGGCAGTGCTTGCCGGCCTTTTGGCCGCCACGAATTTTATTTTAATTTATTACGACTGGCTTTTGATGCCGGTAACTTTATTAATCACGCTGTCGCTTTCAATATTGCTTGTCCTAAGCGATCAACGGCCAAAATCCTTTAAAGAATGGTTTCTGCTGGGTCTTTTTATTGGATTAGCTGCGCTGGGGGATGGGAAATTTCTGGTTTTCACAGGTTTATTAATCGCGTATCTTGTTTGGTCAAAACGTGCATTTGCCTTAAAAATAATTTTTCCTCTTATCTTAGGGCTTATGATCATTTTAGGCGCAGTCACGGTGCGCAACAAAATTGTCAGTTCAGAGTGGATTTTTATTAGCTCCCAATCGGGCTTAAGCCTCTACGTGGGAAACAATGCATCCGCCAGCGGGGCTTTTGAAACTCCTGAATTTATTCGACCCAGCCATAAAGGGCAAGATGAGGACCAAAAAATTTTCGTCGAAAAAGCCTTGGGCAAAAAGGTGAGTGCCAAACAGGTCAGTGATTTTTACCGGGATCAAGCACTCAATTTTATAACCGCGCATCCTTTAGAATATTTACGTCTGCTGGGAAAAAAACTGACTTTGCTGCTGAGTGATTCGGAAGAAAGCCATGACATCGACTTAATTCTCCAGCGGGAGCTTAAGCTTGCCTTTGACATAAACCCGTATATTTTAATTTTTCCATCGGCTCTGCTTGGGATGGTGATTGCTTGGTGGACAAATCAAAATAGCCGCTTTTTAATACTTCTGGTATCAAGCTATGGGGTCTATGGACTGATGTATTTTGTGACAACACGCCAACGCGCCCCGATTGTGCCGCTGCTTATTATTTTTGAAGCCTGCGCTTTTATTTGGATTGCCCAAAAATTACAATCGCGTCAATTTAAAGCTTTACTTGCCCCGGTCATAATTTTTGTCTTATTTATTTTTCTTTTTCCGCCAAAATTTGTCGACGCTCGAACTTATGCATTTTTAAATTACTCTAAAGCTGGCAGCGTTTACGACACGAGAAAGAATTACCGCAAGGCAAGCCAAGCTTACCTTGCGGCTCTGACGCTTTCCCCAACAGATCCCAACACGCTGTTTAATCTCGGCACCTCGTACTTAAATCAAAACGACTATCCAAAAGCCGAACAATGTTTTTTACAGTCAATCCGTTTAGGTGGTTTTAACATTGATGCGACCTTTAATTTAGGTACTATTTACGAACAAAATGGAGAAACCCAAAAAGCATTAAGCGCATATCAGGAAGTTCTGTATAATACGCCTGACACTCTGGACGCCAACTTTCGCATCGCTCAACTTTACCAAAAGCAAGGTCAATGCACTAAAGCAAAACTATATTATGAAAAAATCATTGAACTCAAACCAATTTTACGCGATGAAATCCACAAAACATTTAACAGCTGTAGAAATATGAAAAATGAGTCAACAACACCGATCCAGTAAAAAATATATTTTAGTTACCGGCGCCGCGGGCTATATCGGGGCACATA
>JAYRHV010000004.1:0-3970 GCA_041907165.1 Candidatus Omnitrophota bacterium
GGCGCTCATATCCTTAAACGCAGAGCCCATTTTACAAAACGCTGTCCGCAACCCTGCCACAATCGCAATACGTTCCATAATTTTTCCTTTTTTAAATTTTCGGTCTTGTGTCAATGATCCGTTTTTCTTTATTCGCTGTTTCAAGCTCAAGGCGCTGGAGCATCTGTTCCATCGGGATAAACACAACCTGATTGGGCGACACTTCGGTCATATTCAAAAGTTTTTGTTTCACAGCCTCTGTCAATAGAGCATGATTAACAGTATCTTTGCATGTCAAATAAACTATCAGTTCATCGACCTCAAAAGGGTCATTGTCTTTTTTGCAAAGTTCAATTTGCCATTCGTCAATTTCTTTAAACCCTGAAAGGCAGGCTGAAAAATTGCTAAAATTAACCAGCGATCCTTTGATCTTAGAAATATGCAAGTCTTGTACGTCAGAAATCCGAGTGATATCGCTCGACAAACGCGGCAGAGTCCGACGACAATGAGGACATGGTTCCGACGTAATCCCCCCTTTGACAAAATCCCCGGTGCGAAAACGGATGACACTGCTGCCGCGTGAATCAATGGAGGTATAAACAATCTCGCCATCTTCGCCCTCACCTTTGACCTCGCCGGTCTTAGGATCGATGATTTCAAAAATTTCTTTGTCCGGATAAAGATGATACCCGCTGGACATCGTGTTGTTCGACGGGCACTCGGCCCATGCGCATCGCGCTTCGGTAAACCCGTAAGTTCCAAAAACCGAAACATCTTTAGCGCCCATCGAAGCTAAAAGTTCTTCTAATTTCAACTTAAATGCACTGCTAACCCGCGCGGCACCTAAAACAATCTTTTTTACCGACGGGATTTCTTTGCCTTGTTCTTGGGCCTGACGAAGCACATGATAGACATAACTGGGCACGCCTAAAATGACCGAAGGCTTCATCTTTAAGATAGCAGCAATATTGCCTTGTGTCCCTGTAGACTTCCCTCCGCCGGTACTTAAGACCAAAGCGCAGGATGACAAACCGCCATAAACGACTTGCCAAAAAGCCAAATGCGGAGCGAAAGGAAAAAGGTTGACGATATACTCGGTATTTTTGATGTCAAACAAATCCAGCATGCGCGAGCCGGAAAGATAGAGGTTTTCAATATCATATTTCGAGTACAGATACGACAGCGGCTTTTGTGTCGTGCCCGTCGTAAACGTGATAAAAATCGGGCGATACTCCCGAGCTAATTTTTCTTGCACGGCGCTTTGACCCTTTAAAAAACTTAAGGCTTTGAGCTTTAAAAGATCCGGCAGCGGCCAATGCTGTTGAATCTTTTGGGCATCAGGGGCGAGGATAAAATCGACAAATTTACGTGAATTCTCTGGGTCAATAAAATCTTTTTTGGAAGTAAATGGAATCCGTTTCAGATCGTCGACGGTCTTTATCGAACGTGGGGCAATCTTGTGCGTTTTAAATAACTGCTGATAATGCGGGCTAAAAGGATAGAGCTGGCGATTAATAAAATACTCAAGTTTACGATTTTGCAAAGTTTGCAAATCAGCTCTCGATAATTTTGCTATGTCTTGCCAAGGATCCATAAAAAACAATTCTTTAATATTTGGTTAATAAACGCCGTGTGCAAATTATTTTTTATCGTCGCTTTTTTGCTGTAGGCAACGGTCGCGACCGCTGCCTACCATCTTGCACATCACGTTACGAATCGCAACTTACTTTAGAGTATAGAACATGCCGCCCATAATTCAATGCGTATTGTCGAAATTCTCCTCGCCAATGCACTGTTGTACTGTGTTCCATTAGTGACAATTAAGTTTACACAGTACTATTACCTTTAATCGAGCAATTCAAAATTTTTATTTTCTCTTAATCCTTTATCAAACGTAAATGTTTTTAGATTTCTTGAAGCGCCAATCTCCCCAAACAAAGCATCATTAAACGTAAAACCTTTTATACATTTGGCAATCGCTAACCGAACAGATGTTTCATATTCAAAACAAAACTGCGGCACCTTTAGAAGCTCCTCAAAAGAGTTGAGGACACTTTCTTTAGATAACCCATACTTTTTAGTCAGGACGAAATACGTTTCAATTAAAACCCCGTGGCAGATGAATATTTCCCTTGAGCCATAGCGTTCAATCAAAGCGATAGCTTTTTTAACTCTTTGTTCGTCATCCAGCGCAATAATCCTTATGAGAATATTCGTATCGAGGGCGATTTTCATGCGTTTTCACTTTTTTGCCATGCTTGTATACGCGCTTTGCGGATTTCATCATCCGTTAATTTTTTAGTCACATGCCCACGGTGCTTATTGACAAAATCTCTAATAGTAAATTTCTCCGGCTGGGGCTTTAGCTCCACACACCCATTCTTTTCTTCAAAGATCAATTGATCGCCGGGATTTAACTTTAAACGGACCATAACTTTTAATGGAATTGTAATTTGCCGTTTTGATGAAATCTTGGCTGCTATAATCATGGCGCCCCCCATTTCTTTGTTTGCACAACAAGCAATCTTTGTTCTTATAACAAATATATCATAGGCTTTTAAAATAGGCCAGTTTTACTTGCATCTTAAATGCTTGCGTTTCTTAAGGCAATGATGAGCACCATCTATGCGCTGTCGCAACTAAAATATAATCTATCCAATTTGATGGGATTAAGCCATACTCGGAAAAAGTCAAGACTTTTTCCGAGTATGGTTGACATTATAAAATAAATAAACCGCTTTACTTACCCTTGGCTTCCTGCTCTTCCATTTTTTTAATCGCCGCTTCGGGGTCTTTTAAAAAGGCCTTTTTGCACATCGGACAGCAAAGGTTGTAAATCTTTCCTTTATATTCAACGGTAGCTCCTTTGCCTGCCATCTCCCCTTTGCCGATTTCTTCCCCACTAATCGGGCAGAACCTGTTGTTGACCTTGACAGGGTCGCCTGCAAACGATTTGCCAACGACAAACCCAACAATACCTAAAACAACTGCGAGCGTTACGACAACCTTTTTCATGACCTGCTCCTTTTTGTTATTGTTTTTGTTTAACTTCAAAATGCCATTTCCAAACAAAATAAAGCACCGGATAAACCAAAAGCTCAAGACTAAACGAGGTAAACAAACCGCCGACCATAGGGGCGGCGATGCGCTTCATCATATCAGCGCCAGCACCGGTTGACCACATAATTGGCAAAAGCCCCATAAACGCAGCCATGACCGTCATCATCTTAGGGCGAATACGCTTGACCGCCCCGTGGACAACGGCATCTTCGAGGTCAATCCTCGACGACATCTTTCCTTTTGACAACGCATCCGCATACGCGATATCCAAAAACAAGAGCATAAAAATTCCTGTTTCTGCGTCGAGTCCCATAAGCGCGATCATACCCACCCACACCGCGCTGGACGTATTATAATGCAAAATCGCTAAAAGCCATACCGCCCCAATGAGCGAGAACGGCACCGCCAAAAGGACAATGCCCGTTTTGACCCACGAGCGGGTATTAAAAAACAATAACATGACAATAATAAAAAGCGTCAAAGGCAAAACGACCTTCAGCCGCTGTTTGACACGAATCATATTCTCATATTGCCCGCTCCACACCAAGCTATAGCCTTGCGGCGTTTTTAACTTTTGGGCCACCAGCGCCTTAGCCTGCGAAACATACGTACCGATATCCCGGCCTGCGACATCCACATAGACGTAGCCGGCCAACATTCCGTTTTCATTGCGCAGCATCGACGGGCCGGTTCGCATCAGAATATTCGCAATCTGCGCTAAGGGCACATTTTGTCCCGTTGGGGTTGTCACAAGAACGCGTCCCAATTGGTTGATATCCTCACGCAACTGACGCGGATAACGGACATTGACCGAATAACGTTCACGGCCTTCGACGGTGGTCGTCACCTCTTCCCCGCCAATAGCGGCGGCGATGGCCTCCTGCGCATCATCAATCGACAATCCATAACGGGCTAATTCGTCGCGCTTCAA
>JAYRHV010000005.1:0-4376 GCA_041907165.1 Candidatus Omnitrophota bacterium
ACCACCGACTATAAAAAAGTGATCAATGACCCGGAAATTGATGCGGTCATTGAACTGATTGGCGGAATTACTCCAGCCCGCGAAATCGTCCTTGAGGCGCTTAAAAAAGGCAAACACATCGTGACCGCCAACAAAAGTCTTTTGGCGATGCACGGCAAAGAACTTTTTCAAGAAGCGCAAAGCTGCAACCGCAATATATATTTCGAATCCTCGGTCATGGCCGGCGTTCCTTTGATCAAAATGCTCACCGAAGGCTTGGCTGGGAATAAATTCAAAAGCCTTTACGGAATTATCAACGGGACCTGCAACTATATCCTCACCGAGATGACACAAAAGGACCTTAATTTTGGCCAAGCGCTTGCGGCTGCGCAAGCCAAAGGGTTTGCCGAAAGCAATCCCACCCTTGACATCAACGGCATGGACTCAGCCTCCAAACTCGCGATCCTCGTTTCCTTGACCATGGGCAAATTTATCAGCGCTCAACAGGTTTATACCGAAGGGATTACACAAATTTCCCATCACGATATTGAGCATGCCGAAAGCTTAGGTTTAAGCATTAAACTTTTGGCGATTGCTAAAAAAGCCAACCACGAAATCGAGGCCCGCGTGCATCCGACCCTTATTTCCAAAAAACATCCGCTTTCGGACGTGAACGGAATTTTTAACGCGATGTTTATCAACGCCAGCCCCATGGGTGATGTGCTTTTGTCCGGTGAAGGGGCAGGGCAGATGACAGCCGCCTCCGGGGTCATCAGCGATCTTTTTCAATTGGCTTCCCGTGTGGGTTGTCCGGCCGACCAATATTTAGCTAATATTTACCGCGAAGCTCCCGAAACAAAAATCCGTAAAATCGACGATATTTCGACTCGTTTTTATATCCGTTTTATGGCTCCTGACAAAGTCGGCGTGCTTTCTAAAATTACAGGTATTTTAAGTAAACACAAAATCAGCATTAACTCGGTGACCCAAAAAGCGCATGATCATTGGGCATCCGCGCTGCCGGTTATTATGTTAACCGACACGGCTCAAGAAAAAATGGTCCGCATCGCTCTCGATAAAATTCATAAGCAAGGCATTGTCAAAACAAAGCCTGTTGCTATTCGCATGGAAGAACTAAAATAATGTTATACAAAGGGATCATCGAAAAATACCGGGAATTTTTGCCCGTCAGCGATCAAACACCTACCGTCACTTTGTGTGAGGGCAATACGCCGCTTATTTTTTCTGAGGACCTCTCCGGTGATCTGGGACTTAAAGTCTATCTTAAATATGAGGGCTTAAACCCGACCGGTTCTTTTAAAGACCGCGGGATGACTATGGCAATTTCCAAGGCCAAAGAAAAAAAGGCGACAACTGTGATGTGTGCTTCGACGGGAAACACATCCGCGTCCGCCGCCGCGTATGCCGCCAAATGCGGCCTTCAATGCGCTGTCCTTATCCCCGATGGCAACATCGCTCTAGGGAAATTAGCGCAAGCGATGATCCACAAGGCTAAAGTCATTGCAATCCGAGGTAATTTTGACGATGCTCTTCATTTAGTCAAAGCCATCACCGAAAAATATCCTATCGAACTGGTCAATTCGCTCAATCCATTTCGTATCGAAGGGCAAAAAACCGGTTCTTTTGAAATTTGTGACAGTTTGGGGGATGCACCGGAATTTCATGCGATTCCCGTCGGCAACGCAGGGAACATCACCGCTTACTGGAAAGGCTACAAAGAATACCAAACCGCCGGCAAGTCAAAAACATTGCCTAAGATGCTGGGCTTTCAGGCTGAGGGATCCGCCCCGATTGTTTTAGGTCATGTTGTTGAAAACCCTCAAACACTGGCGACGGCAATCCGTATCGGCAACCCCGCCAGCTGGAAACAAGCTCTTGAGGCGCGCGATCAGTCCAAGGGCTTAATTGATAGCGTCACCGACGAAGAAATCGTCTGTGCCTATAAGCGTTTAGCCAAAGGCGGCGTTTTTGCCGAACCGGCATCTGCCGCTTGCGTTGCCGGAATTATTAAGTTAGGCGCCCAAGGCTATTTCAAAAATTTCAAAGGCGCCCGTGTTGTCTGCACTCTGACCGGCCATGGGTTAAAGGATCCGAATATCGCGATAAAAAATGTCGGACAGCCGGTTGTACTTAATGCGGATATTAAGGAAATTTTAAAAGAAGTCGGCCTCTAATGATTCGTTTAACACAAACAAAAAAATCATTGGCCGGCAAACGGATCTTGATTACCAGTGGGCCCACGGCGGTAGCTCTTGATCCGATGCGAGTCATCAGCAATCGGGCAACCGGAGAATTGGGACAAAAAATTGCAGTCGCGTTAAGCCAAATCGGGGCTAAGGTCACGCTGCTCCAAGGACCGGTCGAACAACAATTCACGGCAAAAAAAATCCAGATCAAAAAATTTTATTTTTACGACGAATTAGCAGGACTTTTAAAAACAGAACTTAAAAAAAAATATGATGCGGTCATTCACAATGCCGCAGTGTCAGACTATCAACTCAAAAAACCATTTGCATCAAAACTTGATTCCGACAAAAAAAATTTGACCATAACGCTTGTACCGACGAAAAAACTGATTGGTACAATAAAAGTTCTGGCCCCAAAAACATTTTTGGTCGGGTTTAAGCTCGAAGATTTTAAAAACGAAAAAGATGTCGTATCAGAAGCCCAAAAACTTCTCGCAAACTCGCAGTGCGATCTGGTTGTGGCCAATACCTTAAAAGGGGGCTACAAAGCGACCCTTTTAGATCGCGACGCCAAAATTTGCAGTCATGCGTATTCACGTTCGCAATTAACAAAAAACCTTATTTGTGCTCTAAAGGAAAAACTATGAAGTACATCATCATCGTCCCCGACGGCATGGCAGATAGCCCCATCGAGGAGCTCAAGGATAAAACGCCGCTGGAGGCCAGTCATCGGACCAACATGGATTACTTGGCCCAGCACGGCATGACGGGTTTGATCAAAACCATTCCTGACAATTTTCACCCGGGTTCCGAAATCGGGAATTTGTCGCTTTTAGGTTACAAACCTGAGAACTGTTTTACTGGACGGGCGCCTTTGGAAGCCGCGAATTTAGGAATAGAACTTGCGGACGATGAAATTGCCTTTCGATGCAATTTGGTGACCATTGTCGCCGGCAAGATGGCCGATTACAGCGCCGGGCATATTTCGACACAAGAAGCCACGGAACTTATCGCCTCGTTAAATGAAAAAATGGCCGAGCCAGATATCACATTTTATGCCGGACAAAGTTACCGGCATCTGCTCGTGATGAAAGTAAGAAATGTTTCGGAATTTATGAAAATCAAATGCGTGCCGCCGCACGACATTATCAATCAGGATATAAAAAAATATTTGCCGTCCGCACTTGGCTCAAATGTCCTTTTAAAATACATGGAAAAAGCCCATCGCATCCTTGCGGAACATCCGGTCAACAAAGTGCGTGTGGATTTAAAAGAAAACCCAGCCAGCCATATTTGGCTCTGGGGGCAGGGAACAAAACCTAATTTACCGTCGTTTAAACAAAAATTTAACGTCGAAGGCTCAATTATTTCCGCCGTCGATTTGATCAATGGCATCGGCCGGCTGGCAGGGTTAGAAGTGATTAACGTCCCGGGCGCCAACGGGTACTATGACACCAACTATGCCGGCAAAGCGCAGGCAGCCATCGACTCGTTAAAAGCAAAAGATTTTGTGTTTGTTCACATCGAAGGCACCGACGAAGCCGGCCACAACGGCGACTATAAGGCAAAAATCAGTTGCATCGAACACATCGACCGTGAAATTGTTGGCCCTATCCTTCATCATTTCGAGAACATAACAGATCTACGCATTGTTGTGTTGCCGGATCATCCGACCCCGGTCAAACTGCGCACGCACACACGTGAGCCGGTGGGCTTTGTGATGTTTGGCAAAGGGATCATGCCCGACGGGTCCGAAAGCTATACCGAGTCGTCATGCAAAACGCGCGGCTTGAAATTCAAAAATGGCGAAGAATTTATGGAATATTTTATGCGCAAGAATGTCTAAAGAACGAGAGGAGAAAAGCTAAGAAATGGCCAAACCGATTATTGTACAAAAATTTGGCGGGTCTTCCGTCGCAAATGTCGAACGCATCAAAGCCGTTGCCGCAAGAATCGTTGAAACCAAAACGAAAAAAAATAACGTCGTCGTCGTTGTGTCCGCCTTAGGCGATACGACCGATGATTTGGTGGACCTTGCCGCAAAGATCTCTGAGCACCCCCCCGAGCGTGAAATGGATATGCTCATGGCAACCGGCGAGCAAATTTCCTGCGCGCTGGTGGCGATGGCTGTTAAGGAACTTGGACACGACGCTGTTTCGTTTACCGGAGGCCAAGTCGGGATTTTGACCG
>JAYRHV010000006.1:0-3918 GCA_041907165.1 Candidatus Omnitrophota bacterium
CACATGAAGTCGTTATCGAAACGCCGGACCATATTGCTAACATGGCGGACTTAAGTCCAGAGCAAATCCGTATGGTTTTTGAAGCCTATGCGCTCCGGTATAATGAGCTTGAAAAAAATACCCATTTCCAATATGTTATTGCGTACAAGAATTATGGCTGGGCCGCTGGTTCTCGTCGGATAGGTCATTCCCGTTCACAGATTATTGCAACATCGGTCATCCCGTTTAGCGCCAAAGAAAAACTTGCGGGAGCCAAACAATATTATAATTATCGGGAACGTTGTTTATATTGCGATATGATTGCCCAAGAATTGGAAGCCAAGGTCCGTATTATTGCCGAAAGTGAGCATTTTGTCGCGTTGACTCCGTTTGCGCCGCGTTTTGTTTTTGAAGTTTGGGTTTTGCCCAAGAAACATGATTGTGATTTTGGCAAAGGCGTTATCGGGCATGAGCATGATTTGGCTGGACTGATGAAAATTCTTTTAACAAAGCTGAAGATCGGCTTGGATGACCCGGCTTATAATTATGTGATTCATTCTGCGCCATTTCGCCATGGTGAAAAAACGACTAAATGGAAAACGCTTGGCGAAGATTATCATTGGCATATAGAACTTTTGCCGCGTTTGACGAGGGTCGCTGGTTTTGAAAAAGGGTCGGGATTTTATATTTCGTCGATTCCGCCGGAAAGTGTTGCGGAGTTTTTGCGGGAGGTCAAAGTTTAATGTCAGAAGTAAGGAGAGATCCGGTCATCGGTCGCTGGGTGATTGTTGAGCAGCGGGAAAAATCCTTAGGCCCTGACGATTACGAAAAAGAACCGCACATCGTTAAGCAGGGTGCGGTATGCCAGTTTTGTGTGGGAAAAGAAGCGCAAACTCCCCCTGAAGTCGATGCCATTCGGCCGGGGGTGTATGCGCCTAATGCTCCGGGGTGGCTTGCGCGCGTGGTCCCCAACAAATTTCCGGCACTGCGCATTGAAGGGGATCTTAACCGCCGCGGGGTGGGGATCTATGATATGAGCAACGGTGTTGGCGCGCACGAAGTTTTGATTGAGACGCCGGAACATAATAAAAATTTTGCCGATTATTCTGTCGAAGAAGTTGTCAATGTCCTTAAGCTTTATCAAAACCGCTCGGCGAGCTTGGCACGCGATAAACGATTTAAGTACATCATGATTTTTAAAAATTACGGCCAGTCGGCCGGAGCCTCGGTTGAACATGCGCATAGCCAGATCATTGCTTTGCCCATGGTCCCCAAATATGTGGCTGAGGAGTTGGAGGGCGCGCAGCAGTATTATAATTTTCGCGGTCGCTGCGTGTTTTGTGATATGATTGCGCAGGAATATCAGGACCAGCGGCGGATTATTACAACCAATGACGGGTTTGTCAGTTTTTGCCCGTTTGTTCCGCGTTTTCCTTTTGAAAGTTGGATTTTCCCAAAGGACCATGCCAGCGATTTTGTCACCATGCAGGAAAAAGAACGCAAAGAACTTGCCGAGATCTTAAAAAGCGTTTTGTTGCGGATGAAGCTCTGCCTATCCGACCCATCGTATAATTTTTATCTGCATGTTTCGCCGGTGGGGTATGAAAATCCCCAGAGTTACCATTGGCATATTGAGATTGTTCCGCAGTTGACCCGCGTTGCCGGGTTTGAGTGGGGCACTGGGTTTTATGTGGTCCGCACGGCACCATCGGTGGCCGCAGAGCATTTGCGCGGCGCGATTTCGTAAGTTTTGTTCTTAAATAATAAATTTCACTAACAAAAAGCAACATTAACAAAAAGGAGTAATCATGTCAGTTGTCAAAGTTGGGATTAACGGGTTTGGGCGTATTGGGCGTTTGGCGTTTCGCGCCGCCGCCGAAAACAAAAATATCGAGATCGTCGGGATTAACGATCTTTTTGAGCCGGATTATTTGGCGTATATGCTCAAGTATGATTCTACGCACGGTGCCTTTTGCGGGGACATCAAGGTTGAGGGCACAAATCTTATCGTCAACGGCAAAAAGATCCGGATGACCGCAGCCATGGATCCGACGACACTCAAGTGGAACGAAGTCGGTGCGGATTACGTGATTGAATCGACCGGCCTTTTTACCGACATGGACAAAGCCAAGACACATTTAACGGCAGGAGCTAAAAAAGTCATTATTTCCGCACCGTCAAAGGATGCGCCGATGTTTGTCATGGGCGTCAATCATAAGACGTACAAAAATGACATGCACATTATTTCCAACGCTTCTTGCACCACCAACTGTTTGGCGCCTGTGGCGAAAGTCTTAAACGATAATTGGGGCATTGTCGAAGCGCTTATGACAACATGCCATGCCGTCACAGCAACGCAAAAAACCGTTGACGGCCCCTCCAAGAAAGACTGGCGCGGCGGACGCGGCGCGTTCCAAAATATTATCCCCTCCTCAACCGGTGCGGCCAAGGCCGTGGGGAAAGTTATTCCGTCTTTAAACGGCAAGTTGACCGGGATGGCCTTTCGCGTTCCGACCCCGGACGTCTCCGTCGTGGATTTGACCGCCAAATTAGCCAAGCCAGCCAGCTGGGATGCGATCAAAGATGCGATGAAAAAAGCCTCTGAAGGAGAATTAAAAGGCATCTTAGGTTATACGGAAGATGAGGTCGTCTCGACGGACTTTTTAGGCGATGCGCGCACGTCGATTTTTGACGCTAACGCGGGGATTGCCTTAAACGATACATTCGTCAAAGTCGTCGCATGGTATGATAATGAATGGGGTTATTCGAAAAAACTGATTGACCTTATTTCGTATATCGATTCGGTTAAGTAATTTTTAGCGTCAGTTTGGTAGGGAACGGTTTCAAACCGTTCCCTACTTTTTTAGAGCATCTTTCCAATTAACTTCATGCGAAAACTCACTCACGAAGAAATTGTTGCTCGCCAAGAGGCTTTCTCGCAAAAACCGCTGCCGTTTGTGGTTCTTCTCAATGATATTCGCAGTCTGCATAATGTCGGTTCAGTTTTCCGCACAGCCGACGGGATTGGTGTTGAAAAAATCTGGCTTTGCGGCATTACAGGGTATCCGCCGGATTCGCAAATTGCCAAAACCGCATTGGGCGCAGAAACACGGGTCTTCTGGGACCATGCCTATGACGCTTTAGAAGTTGTCCGAAATTTAAAAAAAGGCGGATATCAGATTGTGCTCTTAGAACAAACAGATCAAAGCATTTCATACCACAAATTTTTCCCAAAGGCTCCGGTGTGCTTGATCCTTGGCAATGAAATTGAAGGAATTTCGGATTCTTTAGTCGAATTGGCTGATGCAGCAGTAGATATTGAAATGGCCGGACATAAGAATTCTTTAAACGTCGGTGTTGCTTTAGGAATTGTTGGGTATCATTTTCGCAATTGTATAAAGGCAGGAATTTGAAGAATATTCTTGGGGGGCATTTGCTTTTTGGTAAATACTGTTATAATAAATTTCCATTATGTTTAAAAAATTCCTATTTTATTTTTGTGTCGGTGTGTTGATGATCTGGGTTGCAGGTTGCGAAACTGTTCCTGTGACTCAAGGAGTTTCACGTGATTTAAAAGTTCTTTGTGAACAGTACAATGTGCAGTGGTATTTTGACAATGTCTCTCAGGTAATAAGTTTGCGGGCCGCCGGACGTGAAGCGAAAGCTTTGCTCGGCAGCAATGTGGTTGTCGTCAACGGCGAAAAAGTTTTTTTAACCGATGCTTTGCACCGGGAAGCAGGCACAGTGATTGTTCCTGAAGATTTTATACCCAAAGTAATTCTGCGTATTCTTGGCTCTGCAGTTGCCGGCCGGCAAGGGTATCATATTGTTATCGATGCCGGACATGGCGGCAAAGACCCGGGAGCTAAGAGCCGTTTTGGCACACAAGAGAAGGACATTACGCTGGATATCGCGCGTCGATTAAAACAGGATTTGGAA
>JAYRHV010000007.1:0-3839 GCA_041907165.1 Candidatus Omnitrophota bacterium
AAAAAATTACCTACTCTATCAAGCAAATGGGTTTAAAGACAGGCGAGGCGGTTTTAAGTTTTGAAGGCCCTTCTGTGCGCGAAAATAAAGATTTTATGCTGATCGTTTTTAAAGCCAGTGGCATGAATTTTTTGGATTCGGAAAAAATTTATGCCGATCCACAAACGCTCTTGCCGCAAATTGTCGAGCGCGACCTTAATATTTTTGGCAAGAAAGAAGAGATTGTCGAATACTATCAGCCGCAAAACGGCAAAGTCCGCGTGGTCAAAACAGCGTCGGGAAAGACCACTGAACAGGTGATTACAAAAAAAGGGAAGTTGGACAATATTTACTGTTTTATTTATCGCTATCGTCGTGACGCTGATTTTAAAGCAGGAGAGAGTTTGGCGATCAATTTACCGACAATGAATTTGCGGATTAAATTAACGCAAACAGTGGATATCGCTGCTGCGGGCAAGAATTATCAGGCTTTTTTTATGCAAAGCACACCATCAAAATATAAGCTGTGGTTTGATGTCAGCCGGCAAAAAATCCCCCTTCGTATCGACGGCGCGGTTGGTGTCGGCAGTACGACGATGACCATGAAAAGCTACGAAACCAAAAGTGCAGTGGCACAGCTGGCTCGATAAGTCTTTTAATAAAAATAACTGATTTGTTCGATGTTAACGGGTAGAATTTGATTAATCGGGACAACAGGAGAATCCAATGGGACAGTTTAAAGATTTGGTTGCTGGTTTGTATAAAGATTATGAAGATACTTTGGCAAAAGACAATGAGGATGCCTATGTCCGCTTATCGCAAATCGTTGATGCAGTCTCAGACTCATTAAGGGAATACGCACAGGAAATAACCGCTAACGACATTAAACATTTGGCCAATAAGTTAAAAAGTACCGCTGTTTTGTCGCAGAGTGAAATTGAGACCTTGAGGCTTTGTATCGTCGGGGATGCTGAAAGTTATGTCAATGTCGAAAATAGCGTGCCGGAATGGAAAACGGAATTGCGTCGTGTTATGGGACAGATTAGCGCTTATAGCGGGGAAGATCCAAAGGTTGCCGATGTCTTAAGATTACAGGCTTTGCTGCGTGATGCGGACCGCGTTATTGATGATTTGGGTTTTTATGCTGCCCAAAAAGATCGTATCGAAAAATTTAATATCGCTGTGCAAAATTTGAGTGCGGAAGATCGCGGCTTATTGTATGGTTTGCTAAACACAAAACTTGAATCAAAATATTATTAATCTCATGTCACTTCCCGATAGATCAGGTCATTTTGGCGAATTTGGCGGGAAATATGTTCCCGAGACGTTGATGTCTGTTTTGCACGAGTTGGAAACAACTTTTGCCCAAGCGCGGCGCGACAAAAAGTTTAAGGACGAGTTTGCCCGCTACCTTAAAGAATATGCGGGCCGGCCCACCAATTTGTATTTGGCCAAGCGTTTGTCTAGCCATTTTAAAAATCTCAAAATTTATTTAAAGCGCGAAGATTTACTGCACACCGGTGCGCACAAAATTAATAATACGCTGGGGCAAATCATTTTGGCCAAACGGATGGGCAAGACCCGTATTATCGCCGAGACCGGCGCCGGTCAACATGGCGTTGCCACGGCTACAGCGGCAGCCCTTTTTGGTTTGCAGTGTGAAATTTATATGGGCGCAGAGGACATCGAACGCCAGTCGCTTAATGTGTTTCGCATGAAGCTGATGGGTGCTAAGGTTGTACCGGTGACCAGCGGTTCAAAGACGCTTAAAGATGCAATGAATGAAGCGATACGCGACTGGGTGACGAATGTCCGCAATACATTTTATATTATCGGCTCTGTCGCCGGGCCGCATCCGTATCCTTTGATGGTCCGTGAATTTCAATCGATTATCGGCAAAGAAGCTCGGCGGCAATTTTTACTTAAAGAAAAGAAGCTTCCCGATTACCTAGTTGCCTGCGTCGGCGGAGGCAGCAATGCGATGGGATTGTTTCATGCTTTCTTTAAGGACAAGAGCGTTAGAATTATCGGTGTCGAGGCCGCTGGACATGGGCTTCACAGTGGACAACATTCGGCAGCCATTTGCGCCGGACAAACGGGTGTTTTGCACGGCAGCAAAAGTAAATTGCTTCAGACGCCCGATGGGCAAATCAAAATTGCACATTCGATAGCCGCTGGACTCGATTATCCGGGCGTGGGTCCTGAGCATGCGTATTATGCCAAAATCGGCCGCGCCCAATATGTCGGCGTGACAGACAAAGAAGCGATTGGGGGGCTTAAACTTCTTTCGCAAGCTGAGGGGATTATTCCCGCGCTGGAAACCAGCCATGCCATAGGCTTTTTGTCGCGCTTGGATAAGAATGCTAAGAAAAACTCGACGGTGATTGTTTGTCTTTCGGGTCGAGGGGATAAGGATGTTAACACGATGAAGGAATTGATTTAGGGACGCTGGACGTTGGTCGCTGGTGGATAGAGAGAAAAGATGAACCGTATCGATAAAAAATTTAGTGAGTTAAAGCGTCAAGGCAAGAAAGCGTTTATTGCTTTTATCACCGCTGGAGACCCGGATTTAAAGACGACGGTTGAGCTTGTGTTGGCTTTCGAGAAGGCTGGGGTCGACATTGTTGAGCTGGGCGTGCCATTTTCAGACCCTATGGCCGATGGCCCGACGATACAGGCGGCCTCAGAGCGCGCTTTGCACAATGGCACAACGCTCTCTAAGATTTTTGAAGCGGTTAAAGAAATCCGCAAAACCTCAGATATTCCGTTGGCTTTAATGACGTATTACAACCCAGTATTTCATTTTGGCGAAAAGCATTTTGTTGATTCTGCAAAGTCTGCCGGCGTTGATGGGGTTATTGTGCCGGACTTGCCGCCGCAGGAAGCCAAAGATTTGATTGCTTTAAGCCGCAAGGCGGATCTTTCTACCATATTCTTTCTTTCCCCGACCACAAAAGATGAGCGGATCCGAGGCATTGCACAAGCCTCGACAGGTTTTATTTATTATGTGTCTTTGACCGGTGTTACGGGAACAGCGCAAGGTTTGCCCAAGGACATTATTGCACGGATCAAGAAAGCTAAGCTCTTGGCGAAGAAACCAATTTGTGTCGGGTTTGGCGTTTCGACTTTAGCACAGGTTAAGACGATCAGCGCAGTTGCCGACGGGGTCATTGTGGGTAGCGCGATTGTTAAAGAGATAGAGAAGTATCGCGGAAAAAAAGATTTAGTGGCGCAGGTAACACAATTTGTTAAAAGTTTAATTTCGTAGGGAACGGTTTGAAACCGTTCCCTACTTTAGAAGAAAGCATTTAAAATTATGTACCAAAAAACGACATTAGATCATGGCCTTCGAATCGTGACCCACGATATGCGCGAGAGGGAAAGTGTTTCGCTTGGGTTTTGGGTGGGTACTGGCGGGCGCTATGAAGTCGACCGTATCAAAGGCGCGGCGCATTTTTTGGAGCACATGGCTTTTAAGGGCAGTGCCAAGTATTCATGTCAAGAGGTTAAAACATTGATCGAAGGGGTCGGCGGATCAGTCAATGCTTTTACCAGCGAGGAGCAAACGTGTTTTTACGCAAAATTTCCCTCCGACCATCTGGAGCGGATTTTTGATGTTTTAAGTGATATTGTCTTTAGGCCATCTCTTGATCCTAAGGATGTCCAAAAGGAAAGTACCGTCATTGTCGAAGAAATCAAGATGTATCATGATTTGCCGCAATATTATGTCTATGAACTTTTAGATGAACTGATGTGGCCGAACCATCCTTTGGGAAAAAGTTTGGCTGGCACTGCCCAAACGGTATCGGCGATGACCAGTGCGGATTTAAAAAGTTTTCATAAAGATCATTATCATGCTG
>JAYRHV010000008.1:0-3344 GCA_041907165.1 Candidatus Omnitrophota bacterium
ACACCAGAGACGATGCAAAAAAAGACCCGCTACAAAAATCTTTTAGACGAAATTATTGACGAACTACAAATCACGATAGAAAATTGCTTGGAAATCGGGATTAAATCAGATAATATCATAGTTGACCCGGGGATTGGATTTGCAAAAACGCCCGAACAAAACCTTGAAATCTTAAATCGTTTACAAGAATTTAGAATTTTGAAACGGCCGCTGTTAATCGGCACTTCACGAAAATCTTTTATCGGTAAAATTTTGGATGCACCCGCTGATAAGCGGCTTATCGGAACCATTGCAAGCGCTGTTGTCGCGATCTCCAACGGTGCCCAGATTTTGCGTGTGCATGACGTAGCCTCGCACAAACAAGCCGCTCTTGTCGCGGATGCTATTCGAAATGAAAAATTAACGCTACACAAAACAAAATGAATTTTACAATTTGGACAACTGTCAAACCTTTTCTTGAAATCCTTATCCTGTGGATTGTCTATTACCGGATTTTTGTTTTTTTTTGAAGGGACTCGGTCTTTTCAAGTTTTAACAGGCATAATCTACATCATCGGCGCATTTCTTATTTCGCAGCTCTTGGGGCTTGATACGCTCAACTGGCTGTTAACAAAGCTTTTTGGAATTTCCATTCTCGCAATTTTGATCATTTTTCAGCAGGAACTGCGCCATGGCTTAGCCCGTTTAGGGCAACAACATCTTTTTAATGTCGCCTTGGAAGAAAACGAAATCGTAGCCGTCATTGAAGAAATCACAGCCGCGGTTTTTAAAATGTCTAAAAGCAACGTCGGCTGCATCATCGCCTTGGAGCGCGAAGCAAAACTCAAAACCTATATCGAAAGCGGACTTGAACTGGATGCTAAAGTCTCTAGCGAAATGCTGGCAACTATCTTTTCACCTCAATCGCCAATGCACGATGGGGGTGTTGTTATTCGCGGAGACCGGATTCTTGCGTCCGCTTGCCTTTTTCCGCTTTCGGACAATCCAACTTTTAGCAAAATTACCGGCACCCGTCACCGGGCGGCTTTAGGTTTAAGTGAACACACAGATGCGGTGGTAATTCTTATTTCAGAAGAAACAGCTGGAATTTCACTCGCTGTCGAGGGGAAATTCATTCCGATTGAAACACGGGAAAAAATGATCGAAACCTTAAAAAACCTCATTGTTAAACTCAGTCATAAAAAGAAAAAATGAAACGATTGTTAACACAAAATCTCGCCTTAAAACTCATCGCCTTAGGTTTGGCGATTTTGACGTGGTATTATGTGAATGGAGAATTATTAAAATAGACGTTAACAGAGGCTACAGTGTAAGCTACTTAAATTTCCAACGTCTAGCCACCAACGTCCAGCGACCAATCTAATCGTATGATAAAACTCGGTGTTAATATTGACCACGTGGCGACATTGCGTCAAGCTCGAGGCGGATGTTATCCTGACCCGATTAAAGCCGCACAGATCTGCCAAGAGGCTGGCGCGGACTCTATCGTATGCCATTTGCGCGAAGACCGTCGTCATATAGTTGACAGAGATGTTTTTACCCTTAAGAAAATAATCCGCACACGTTTAAACCTCGAAATGTCTTTAAATGAAGAAATTCTAAGAATCACAGGACACATCAAACCTGACATCGCTACTATTGTCCCGGAGCGCCGCCGGGAGATTACCACCGAAGGCGGATTGGATGTTATTAAGCATTTTAAAAAAGTTAAAAACGCTGTCAATTTTTTACAAAATAAAGGGATAGCCGTCAGTCTTTTTATTGCGCCGGACAAAGATCAGATTAAACAGGCCCAAAAGACATCTGCACCCATCATCGAAATCCACACCGGCACTTACGCCGAAAAGTATATTACTGGCAGACCGCAGAAAGCCAACCCAAGAGAGCTTAAAAAAATTTTGATGGCAACAGAGTACGCGCAGTCGCTGGGATTAAAGGTGAGTGCCGGACATGGGTTAGATTACATAAATACGCCGCCGATTGCGAGAATAAAAGCAATTGAAGAACTTAACATCGGCCACTCCATTATAAGCGAAGCGGTCTTGATCGGACTTGAAGCAGCGGTCAAAAAAATGATCCGTGTCATGCGAGGCGCAAAATGATTTCGGGGGTTGGAACCGATATCGTCGAAGTAAAACGAATTTTAAAAGCGATTGAACGCTGGGGCAATCATTTTCTCAATCATGTTTTTACCGACGAGGAAATTGCGTACTGTCTGCGCCATAAATTCCCGGCCCAACACTTTGCCGGACGTTTTGCAGCCAAAGAAGCGCTGATCAAAGCTTTGCCGGACATTAAGAATCTCAATTGGACAGATATACAAATTACAAATGATGCCACCGGCAAGCCGCACTGCAGCGTTAAAAATAAAAATTTAAAACAAACCATACATCTTTCCATTTCACACACCTGCGACCATGCGATTGCCTTTGCCGTTATTGCGTCTTAATCCCAACTGTCACAAAAATGATTTTGGCCACGTGCTTATTTTGGCCGGCTCGCCGTCGATGTTAGGGGCAGCTGCACTGGTCGCACTGGCGAGTATGCGCTCTGGTGCAGGCCTGACAACAATCGGTGTGCCTGAAAGTTTAAATACTGCTTTACAAAAGAAAATCTCGCCGGTCATTATGACATGGCCCCTAGCGCAAACACGCACAGGGACGGTGTCGACAAAAGCTTATTCTCACATCATCTCTGACTTAAAAAAGTTTCAAGTGCTCGCCATAGGCCCGGGCCTATCACGTGATAAAATGACCCAAAAACTGATTTTAAAAATCATCGCGCATTGCCCAATCCCTATGGTCATCGACGCTGATGCTCTGACAGCGCTGGCAGATGATATGTCCGTCTTAGAAAAAAATTCGACCCCCAAAGTTTTAACTCCGCATCCGGGAGAAATGGCGCGCTTAACTGGCTTGACAAAAACGGTCATAGAAAAATCTCGTAAAAAAGTTGCCTGTGACTTTGCAAAGAAATTTCATTGCACGCTTGTTCTTAAAGGGCATCAGAGTGTCGTTGCATCGCCTGACGGCAAAATTTATATCAATACAACCGGCAATGCCGGAATGGCAAAAGCAGGCAGCGGGGATGTTCTAACGGGGATGATCGCTGCTTTTTTAGCCCAAGATCTTGACGAGTTTACTGCGGCACGTTTAGGCGTTTATTTGCACGGCTTGGCAGGCGACTTGGCGGCCAAAGAAAAAACCAAAGTATCTTTAATAGCGATGGATATTATTGAGAAAATTCCAGCGGCGTTTAAAAAATATACTGAACTCCCCCTAACCCCCTCTTTAACAGACTGGGTCAGATGAAGTGGCAATTTGAAAAGTGGATTCCCGCTTTCG
>JAYRHV010000009.1:0-15035 GCA_041907165.1 Candidatus Omnitrophota bacterium
AATAACCACAAGAAAAAGAGGGGAAATAAAGAGCGTTTAGAACAATTCGCTTTGGGATTTCTTAGGACGCAAAACTTCTTCTCCCAAGTGTCGCAAAGCAACTTCTGTAATTTCCCGTCCGCGCGCGGTGCGCTTGAGAAAACCAATTTTTAAAAGATACGGTTCAAGAACATCGACGAGCGTGTCAACCTCTTCATTAAGCGTTGCGGCCAATGTCTCAATGCCCACTGGCCCGCCCTGATACTGCTGATGAATAACCTTAAGCAAACGCCGGTCGATTTCATCAAGTCCCATTTCGTCTATCCGCAGTGTCCGCATCGCTTGATCGACAAGGCCAAGTTCGATGACGGCCGCATGTGTCTTTACCTGTGCAAAATCGCGAACGCGCCGCAAAAGGCGATTAGCGATACGCGGCGTGCCGCGCGCCCGACGGGCGATGGCAATGGCTGTCGGAGGATCGATCGTCACGTTAAGCTTCTTGGCGGAGGCCAAGACAATTTCGCTCAAATCCTCTGGCGAGTAAAATTCCAAATGATGAAAAATCCCAAAACGGTCGCGCAAAGGCGAAGCTAAAAGTCCGCTGCGGGTCGTAGCCCCTATGATAGTAAACGGTTTTAAATTAAAATTGACCGTGCGTGCATAAGGCCCTTTATCGACAATAAAATCAATTTTGTAATTTTCCATCGCAGGATAAAGGAACTCCTCAACGACCTTAGAAAGCCGGTGGATTTCGTCGATAAAAAGAATATCCCCATGCTCTAGATTTGTCAAAATCCCTATCAAGTCCCCCGCCCTTGTGATGGCCGGGCCGGATGTAACGCTAATGCGCACACCCATTTCATGTGAAATAATATAAGCTAAAGAAGTTTTACCTAAGCCCGGAGGCCCGGAAAAAAGCATATGTTCCAACGGCTCTTTGCGCTGCTTTGCCGCACTTAGCGAAACACGCAAATTTTCGACCAAATCTTTTTGGCCGATAAACTCATCAAGTTTCGAAGGACGCAAAGAGAGGCTAACAACTTTGTCCTCTTCTGTTTCCTGTTCAAGGATCAGTTTGCGACGTTCAAGCGTTTCTGGCAGATCAGGTATTGGAGACATTTTCATTTTCTCCGATGGGCGAAGAAGAATTAGGGTCTTGTTCTTGCGCTAAGGGCGCAGTAGGTCCAGAGGTCTGACTTTGTTGCTCATTTGCTTGACCGGCTGGCATCACATTCTGACGATTGCGCAAAACTTCAATGTCTGCAAAAAGTCTTTTTTGCGCGACAATGATTTCCTTTAACCGAATAAGCTCTAAAATCGCCATGAAAGAAACGATCATCTCGACCTTAGACTTGGCTTTCGCAAAAATATCTGTCAACAAAATCCGAGGCTCGTTAAGCAGAGAATGTAAAATATCATGGATTTTTTGCTCGACAGTAAATTCCTCTTTTGAAACCTCATAGCTTTTATCTTCTTTAAGTTTGGAAAGAGCACTGCTAAAAGCATTGATCAAATCAAAGAGGCTGGCTTCAAAAAAAACTTCCTTAGCGTCATTCTCAAGTTCTTTACGCGCTTCTTCGTCAACTTGCCGCGTAAAAAAGTTTTGGCGCTCCCCTTCCTTGCCCTTGAGCTGTTCGGCAATTTCTTTAAAGACACGATACTCCTGCAATCGCGCAACCAACTCTTCCCGCGGGTCAATCTCCTGTTCTTCCAGTCCGCTGGGATCCGGCGGCAGAAGCATCTTGGACTTAATCTGCAAAAGAGTGGCTGCCATCACCAAAAACTCGCCGACAACTTCCAAGTCGAGCATTTTCATCATCTCAATATATTCAAGGTACTGTTCTGTGACCTTAACAATTGGGATGTCATAAATATCAATATCATTTTTCTTAATCAGAAACAGCAAAAGATCCAGCGGCCCTTCAAAAATATCCAGTTTAAGCTTGTAGCTCATTTGAAAATGGCCTCCTTAACCTCGGCAATCGTTTGACGGGCGATGACACTTGCCTTTTTGCGACCCTCTTCCAAAATCTCAACAATGCGCTGTGGCTTCTGCAAAAGTTCGCGGCGCTTTTCTGCAATAGGCAAAAGATCTCCCGTCAACTGCTCTGCCAAAATCATTTTACAATCTGTGCATCCCTTTTGTGCCTTGGTGCACCACTGATAAACGTCGGCACTTTTTTCGTCGGCAAAAACTTTATAATAGCTATAAACATTGCATTCCTCCGGATGCCCTGCGTCGGCGAGACGAACACGTTTGGGGTCCGTAAACATTTGTTTAACACGCGCCTTGATGATATCCGGGGAATCAGAAAGATTGATGGCATTCTGATAGCTTTTGCTCATCTTGCGTCCGTCTAAACCTAACAAACGCGGCGTTTGAGTGAGAATCGCTTCGCAGTCGGGAAAAATTTCTCGGCCGTACAAAAAATTAAACCGCCGGGCAATTTCACGGGTCAACTCCAGATGAGGCAGTTGGTCTTCACCGATAGGAACCGCGTTAGCTTTGTAAAGCAAAATATCGGCCGCCTGCAAAACCGGATATCCTAAAAACCCAAAGGTCTGTAAATCGCGCGTGGTAATTTCGCGAAGCTGTTCCTTATACGTGGGGTTTCGTTCCAGCCATCCTAAAGGCGTAATGCAGCCAAAGATCATCGCCAATTCTAAATGTTCAGGCACCTGCGACTGGACAAACAGAATCGATTTTTCGGGGTCAATGCCGCAGGCTATCCAGTCGACGGCCATATCAAGGATGTTTTCCTTAATCCCATGACTTTGTTCATACTCGCCCATGTAGGCGTGCCAGTCGACGATGGAAAAAATGCAAGGGTAGTTTTTTTGCAGTTTAACCCAATTTGAAAGCGCACCGACCAAGTGGCCTAGGTGAAGCTTTCCCGTCGGACGCATCCCGCTGAAAATCTTTTTGCTCATGATATATTCTTTAATTTATGTTGTCTGACGGGTTTGAGATAGGTTTCGGATAACCTAACGCCGGAACGCTTGCCCATCCCCTGCGAGGTTGGGCTTGCGCTCGATGCTCGTCCTCGCTCTCTCTCCTGCGCAGAGAACCGTGCCCGCTCGTCCTCGCAACGTCCGGCATTATGGTTATCCGAAACCATAATATTCAGCTATAACGTTCTGGCTATCGATTCGGTCTCAAACGCTTCTAAAATATCGCCGGGTTCAAACTTCTCAAACTTCTCCAAAAGAATCCCGCACTCATAACCTTCATTGACTTCCTTAACATCATCTTTAAACCGTTTGATCCCCGAAACAGCGCCGGTGTGCACAACTTCGCCATTTCGCATCACATCGACGGTGGCTTTGCGGTTGATCTTGCCCTTTAAGACATAACAGCCGGCAACGGTGTATCCTTTGCTGAGTTTAAAGACTTGACGGACTTCAATACGCGCGACAAACTTGCGGCGCTTCTTAGGTTCCAGCAACCCTTCCATCGCTTTTTTAACATCATTGACCGCATCATAAATGATACGGTATTTGCGCACATCGACGGGTTGTTTTTCCAATTCCTGCGCGGCCTTAACGCCAATGTCAACTTGAAAAGCAATGATAATCGCATTCGACGCAAAAGCCAAAATAACATCGGCGGCATTAACGTCGCCGACACCTGTGTGGATAAAGTTGACTTTAACTTCTTGCGTGGCAATTTTATTAAGGGAATCTTTGATTGCTTCAACCGAGCCTTGGACGTCAGCCTTAAGGATGACGTTTAGTTCTTTGACCTTGCCCTGCTGGATCTGCGTATAAAGATCTTCCAATGTAATCTTGCTGGTCGCATGCAACCGTTCATGTTTTAACTGTTCAACACGTACCGAGGTGATCTCACGCGCCTGCTCTTCGTTTTCGACGACATAAAACATCTCCCCTGCGTCGGGAACGGCGGGCAAACCTAAAATTTCAACCGGCATTGACGGACCAGCTTCGCTGATAGGCTTTTCGTAATCGTCAAACATCGCTTTAACGCGGCCATAATATGGGCCGACGACGATCATATCATTAGGCCGCATCGTCCCGCTTTGGACAATCAGAGTTGCCAGAGAACCTTTACCGCGGCTCATATGCGCTTCAACGACGATCCCCGAAGCTTTTTTCTGACTGTTGGCGCGCAGTTCCAACATTTCGGATTCCAAAAACATCATTTCCAAAAGCTTGTCGATCCCCTCGCCTGTAACAGCCGAAACCCCGACGACAATCGTTTTTCCACCCCAATCCTCAGGGCTTAAATCATGTTCCATCAATTGTTTTTTAACACGGTCAATGTCCGCGTTGCGTTTGTCGATTTTATTTAAAGCAACGACGATCGGAACACCGGCTGCGCGAGCATGGTCAATGGCTTCTTCTGTCTGCGGCATAATCCCTTCATCGGCGGCAACGACGATGACAACGATATCTGGAATATGCGCCCCGCGCGCGCGCATCGCCGTAAAAGCTTCGTGACCGGGCGTGTCCAAGAATGTGATACGCCCTTTGGGGACTTGCACCGAGTAGGCGCCGATATGTTGCGTGATCCCGCCATGTTCTTTGTCAGCGACACGGCTTTTACGGATGCGGTCGAGCAAAGAAGTTTTTCCGTGATCGACGTGTCCCATAAACGTAACCACGGGACCCCGTGGCGACAAAAGAGCGGAATCCTCTTCTTCCGCTTTATGGATTTCAATAAGCTTTTCTTCTTTGGTCTTAATTTTTGTGATCGAAAATCCTAAAGCCTGCGCTAATGTCCGGACAACTTCTTCACTCAAATTCTGATTGATATTGGCAAGGACACCCATTTCCATCAATTTTTTCAAAACAACACTCGTCTTTTCTTGAATACGCACTGCAAAATCTTTAACGGAAATCGGCAATTGGACTTCAAGTTCTTTTAATTCTTTAGGCGCTTCGGGTGCCGCGACAGATGGCGTCACGTTTAAAGAAGGTAAAATATCTACGGCAGAAGCTTCTGCTGCGCTACGAAATGAGTCCCCGCGACCTGCCACACGGCGCTTCTTTTTGACCAATGGCTTTAAAGGAACAAATCCTTTGGCCTCTTCTTCAGCTGTGGGTTTAATATTGGCCGCATTTGCAACAACTTTTGCTGGAACAGGCGCAGCAACAATAGCGACGCTATCAACTTTAGGTTTAACGGCTGATTTTTCTTCCTTGACTTCAACTTTAACCGGCGGCACTTCTGGAATGTCTGCAATGACAGGCTCAGGAACTTTGACTTCAGAAGGTCTTTCTTCAACAATTTCTTGTTTGGGCTCTTCAATGAGCGTTGCTTTTTTTGCTGTACCTTTTTTGGTGGTCTCTTTTTTAGTCTTCGGAGGCTCTTCTTCTTTTTCCTGTTCGATCGGTTTGAGGGCCGATTGTTTGGAAGTGACCTTTGCCGCTTTTGCGGCCACACGGCTTGCCGTTGCGGCTTTCAGGTCTTTAACCAATTCACTGCGCAAAACAGTTACGACGGCTTTGCTCAAATCCTGTTTTTCATCCACAGCTTTTAGACGCAGTGTTTTCAGTTTTCCTAAAACAATCGCCGCAGTGGTATTAAATTCTTTTGCTAATTCGGAAACTAACATATTCACCTATAAAATGGATTAAAAATTTGTTTGTTTATCATAACATGCAAACTCTCGACGAGTTAATTTTTTTTAAGCAAAGCGCTTGCTTTGGCGATGACTTTTTCGGCCTTCGCTTGCCCCAAACCTTTAACAGATGTCAACTGTTCAACTGTGGCAGAGGTAATTTTTTCGAGCGAATCAAACCCAGCCTCTTTTAAAGCTTCAAGAAGTTTTTCGCCCACACCGGGCAAATCTTCTAAGCCAACAGCTTCGACGTCTTGGACTTCTTCCAACGGCTTATTTTTTGCTGGTCCTGCGCCGCCTAAAAGTTCGTCTAGATGTTTTTTCCATTGATCGGCCGTAAAAATATTTAAGTCCCAGCCAACAAGTTCGCTGGCCAAGCGCACATTTTGTCCGCGCTTGCCGATAGCCAAAGAAAGCTGATCTTCAGCAACGATAAGATTTGCTTTTTTCTCATCTGATTTAACCTGAATCTGAGAAATTTCTGCCGGGGACAAAGCTGCCTGAATATACTCTTTAACATCATCTGAATACCGGACAATGTCAATGCGTTCCCCCTGCAATTCGGTGACAATATTTTTGACACGCGACCCGCGCATCCCAACACAAGCTCCGACGCAATCGACTTTGTCGTCCTTGGAATACACAGCAATTTTTGTCCGCTCGCCAGCAGCACGTGCAATCGACTTGATCTCAACGATCCCTTCATAAATTTCCGGGACTTCAAGCTCAAATAAACGTTTAACAAAATTTGGATGCGCGCGCGAAAGAATAATTTGCGGTCCCTTGGTCTCGCGGCTAGCGTTTAAAACATAGGCACGGACACGGTCGCCTTGCTTAAATTCTTCCTTCGGCGACTGTTCACTGCGCAACAGGCATCCTTCTGTTTTGCCTAGGTCAATAATGATATTGCCCTTTTCAAAACGATAGACGCTGCCACTGATGATCTGGCCGATACGCGCCTGATATTCGGTATAGACGACATCTTTTTCGGCCTCGCGGATTTTCTGAATCACAACTTGCTTGGCTGTTTGCGCAGCGATGCGGCCAAACTCACTGGAACGGATCTCTTGATCGCCGGCATAGGCTTTAAGTTTTCCAGTCTTGCGATTTAAAACAACCTTGACTTCCTCTTCTTCGCCGACGCTTAAAATTTTGCGCGCCGCAGATGCCACAGCCGCTTCGACGGCGCTGATCAAAATCTCCTTGTCAATGCCCTTGTCACGCTCTAATTGTTCTAAAATTGTCATCAGTTCATTATTATCCATAACCTACCCTTTCATTAATTTCGTTATATAAAAATCAAGACTTTGCTGCAAGTTTGATTCAAGTCCTCCTGCTCAATGAACGGTTTCTGGTGGATGTCCCGCCGTAGGGCGGGAGAAATTCAGAACTGCGTTCAATTCGCCGTCGGACTCAAATCAAACTTACAGAATACACTATATAATTAAAACCGCCTTCAAAATTTTGTCGTACGGCAACTTGATTTCTTTGTTTCTAACTACGATTAAAACAGCGCTCTCAAAAACCTCTTTAACCAAACCCGAATATTCTCCTTTGCCCTCCACTTTTTGTGTCAAAAGGACTTTGACGCGCTTACCCAACATGCGAGCAAAATCCTTTTGATTCTTAAGCGGCCGATCTAGCCCCGGCGAAGCGACAACGAGCTCATAATCGTTGGCCCAAGACTCTATCAAATCGAATGCCGCGGCGGCCTGTTTATTAACGCTCGCACATTCTTCTAAAGTAATTCCACCCTGCGGCCTATCGCAAAGAACTTCAATCATGTAGGTCGTCCCAGCACACCCGACGGTTAGCTCAACTAACTCTAGCCGAGCTTTTGCGACAATCGGGGCCACAATGCTTTCGACTTGCGCTTGAATATCCGTCAACATAAAATCACTTTCGCAAAAGCCCTGCCAACTGCATAACCGCGCTTTGCTTTGCAACAGTTAACGTTTCACCACTGCGGCGGTTTTTGATTTCAACTTTGCCTTCTTTAAGCGTACGCTTGCCGATCGTAATCCGATAGGGGATACCTATCAAATCCGCATCATTAAACTTTCGACCGGCACTTTCGTCTCGGTCATCGACCAGCACGTTAAAATCAGCCTTTTCTAAATCCACGCAAAATTGCTTTACCAAATCCATCGTTTCTTGATCTGTAACCTGCAGCGGCAAAATCTCAACATCAAAAGGCGCTACTTCGACGGGCCAAACAATGCCGCTTGCATCATTGTTCGTTTCAATAATCGCAGCAATAAGCCGGCTGACACCAATGCCGTAACAGCCCATCACAATCGGTTTTTGCTTTCCATCTTCGTCGACAAAAAGAGCGCCTTGCGCACTGCTGTACTTAAGCCCCAGTTGAAACACATGGCCTAATTCAATCGCGACCTTTTTAACGAGTTTGCCTTCCTGACATTGCGGACACGGCTTGTCCTGATCCTGTCCTGCCTTGATTGCCCCGCCAAAGCCGCACGACGGACATTGCACAACCGCATCTTCGCCAATCGCGGCCGGCACCAAAAACTCATGCGAAACATCCCCACCCATAGCCCCTGAATCTGCTTCTGCAATCACGACCTTTAAGCCACAGCGCTTAAAAATCCGCACATACGCCTCGTACATCAGCTGATAACTTTTTTTCAACCCTTCAACATCGCGATCAAAACTATACGCATCTTTCATAATAAATTCGCACGCGCGCACAATTCCATAACGCGTGCGTAATTCATCACGGAATTTCGTTTGAATTTGATAAAGTGTGACGGGCAATTGACGATACGACTGGACATAATTCTTGACCACATCGGTAATTACCTCTTCATGAGTCGGGCCCAAACACAAAGTACGTCCTTTTTTATCCTGAAATTTGATCATGATTTCAGCCAACGTTTTGTCGCGGCCCGTTGATTGCCACAGTTCAATGGGTTGCAAAACCGGTAAAAACAATTCGTGGGCACCGGTAGCATTCATCTCCTCACGGATAATCTCTTCAATACGTCTTAAAACACGCAGACCTAAAGGCAAATACGAATAGACTCCTGAGGTCAACATATTGACTAAACCTGCACGCAGAGACAATTGATGACTGATTGCTTCTGTGCCAACCGGCGTTTCTTTTAAGGTCGGGATAAAATATTTGGACCAAAACATTTTTAATCTCCTGATTTTGTTTCAAAAAAGCCTTCTGGTAAAACAACATGTCTCTTTAAAAACTTTCCATAAAAGGATGGTTTATGGCCGGGCATAATCCAATGACCGGTTATTTTTCCATTCTCGTCAACTTTGTCCTGCACAAATTCAAAAATATGTTCAAGTTTTGTCTCTTGCGTCTTTTCATCAAAAACAAAATCACTCATATGTGTAATGCGGCGTACGCCGTCGGGAAAAAGCTCCACGTGAACGAGCAAATCAATAGCGCGTACAACTTGTTTAGTAATCACCTGTGTGCTTAAACGAATCCCTGTCATAAGCATCATCGTAACCATGCGGTTGACGCAATCCTCAGGGCTCTCGGCATGAACAATCGCAAGCGATCCCGAGTGTCCCGAGGCAATCGACTCGATCAAATCCAACATTTCACCGGAACGAATTTCGCCAATGATAATCCGGTCCGGACGCATACGCAAAGAATTCACAAAAAGATCACGAATGGTAATCGCTCCCTTGCCTTCAATATTGGCCGGCTTAGATTGCAGAGAAACAACATGTTTTTGCAACAAACGCAACTCCGGGGTGTCCTCAATGGTCACAATCCGTTCATCCTCAGGCAAATAGTGAGAAAAAATATTGAGGGTCGTCGTCTTCCCAGTACCAGTCGCGCCGCAGAAGACGATATTAAGTTTAGCCTTCATAGCTGCAACCAAAAACGCCGCCATTTTTTTGTTTAATGTACCGTGATTAATCAAATCTTCAACCGTATGGATGTCAGCAAATTTGCGAATCGTCATAACCGGACCGACCAAAGAGCAGGGCGGCAAAAGCACATTGACACGCGACCCATCAGGAAGCGAAAAATCAACGTAAGGCGAAGATTCGTCAACGCGGCGATTTGAGCCAGAACCGGCTAAAATTTTTTGAATCGTGTGAAGCAACTGTTCATTGGAGTTGAATTTAACGTCTGTTAATGTAATCTTTCCTTCTCGCTGTATATACACCGCATTGGCGCCATTGATCATAATCTCGGTGATCGTCTTATCTTCAATAAGCGGACGCAAAGGCCCTAAACTGACAACCGCGCTGACCAGCTCGCGGATAAGCAATATTCTCGTCGAAGTCGGCAAATCGATATGGTCCTCTGCGCAAAGATTTGTCAGAGCTTTATCCACAAAAACACGCAACTGGTCATCGTTCATTTTGTCTTTGATCTTTATAAAATCTGTTTTTTTGATCAAGTACTGATGGACAATTTGCTTAAGGTCATTGTATTCCAATTCCATAAATGCCTCCTTTTCGCCGTTGCACTAAAAACTAACGATGAAACAATTTCTGCAACTTTTCAAACCAACCCATCGAGCTGATGTCATTGAAAATGACAAATGCCATCAGGCAGAGTAAAAGCCCAAGACCTACCTTGGTCAAATTTTCTTCAAATTTTAGCGATAAAGGCTTTTTGCGCAATTTTTCAATTCCCAAAAACAATAGATGTCCGCCGTCTAAAACAGGGACGGGGAACAAATTGAAAATCGCAAGATTAGCGCTAATAATTCCCATAATAAGCAAAAGGTGTGTTATTCCCCTTTCGGCCGCTATGCTAATGATGTCAAAAATCCGAATCGGGCCGGCAAACGCATCTTTAGCCGGTAAGGAACCGACAAGAACATGATAAAGCCCTTTAAATGTCATGGTGGTCAACTTATAAATTTCTAAACCCGCTTTAACCAATGACTCGACGGGCCCAAAACGCAAAAGCAAAACATCTTCTTTGGGATTGTCTCCCGGCTTAATCCCAATAATCTTGATTTTTTGCTGTTGACCAAAAATATTTTTTACCTCATTGGTTTTGGGTGTAATAATTTTTTCAATTTCCTGCCCAGAACGTTTAATTTTAAAATGCATTGAATGGCCGTCGGAACCGGAAATATATTCCTGCAGTTCTTCCCAGCTTGAAATTTTTTTATCATCGATTTGTTCTACCAAATCTCCGGTGAGAAGACCAGCTTCTTGCGCTGGATAACCGCTCATCAGAGCACCCACCCGCGGGGTGGTCACAGGAAAACCGGTCATAAAAACAACATAAAAACACACATATGCAAAAACAATATTAATCACAGGCCCCATCACAATGACTAAAGCCCGATGCCCGACGGGTTGAGAATAGAACTCCTGCTTTAGTCCTTTGAGCTTAGTCCGATCATCTCCGGCGAGCTTTACGAAGCCGCCCAAGGGAATCGCGCAGATCATAAATTCAGTCCCATCCGCTTTCCACGAAAAAAGCTTTGGCCCAAATCCTACCGAAAATTGCTCGACGCTAATACCGAGTTTTCGCGCGGCAATAAAATGACCCCATTCATGGACGATAATCAGAATGCCTAAAACAACTAAAAAAATTAGAAGATTCATAAAACCTCTTTGGTTAAACTGCTGCTATTGCGCTAATCAATTCTTTGGCTTTTTTTCGAGACCAAAGATCAATCTTTTTTATCGCTTTTAACGTGACAGACTTTTGATTCTTGTGTGCTAAAACTGTCTTATCGACAACTTTAAAAATGTCTGAAAAACGAATCTGCCCCGCCAAAAATGCGGCAACTGCCTCTTCATCCGCAGCATTTAGCACCGTTGGCAATGTCCCCCCTTGGCCCGCAACATACAATGCCAAATCCAAACATGGAAACTTTTTAAAGTCCGGTTTTGCAAAAGTCAATTCTTTAAGCTTAACAAAATCAATCTCTGGTAAGCTGTTTTCCAAACGCTTCGGATACGTCAGTGCATATTGAATCGGTAAACGCATATCCGTGACACCCAGCTGCGCTAAGACACACCCATCGACAAAGCTTACCATCGAATGAATGATTGCTTGCGGATGAATGACGACTTCAATTTTCTTAACCTCGACATCAAAGAGCCTTTGAGCTTCAATAACTTCAAAACCTTTATTCATCATCGTCGCTGAATCAACAGTAATTTTTTTGCCCATTTGCCAGCGCGGATGCTTGAGTATATCTGCAATCGTAAGGGTATCAAACTTTTCACTCCGCGTATCATAAAGAGCACCTCCAGAGGCCGTCAAATAAATCTTTTTAAGCTCTGATTTGTTCTGTTTTTCTAAACATTGAAAAATAGCACTTTGCTCGCTGTCAACCGGAATAATCCGTGCCCCGGACTTGGCAGCAGCAGAGATGATCATTTCCCCCGCAATGACCAGCGCTTCTTTATTCGCGGGTGCGATGTGTTTACCCGCTTGGGAGGCACTTAAAAATGGTTCTAAAGCAGCCCTTCCGCTGACGGCCACAACCACAATATCCCCGTCGGCTAATGTCGCCAAAAACGAAAGATCAACGAGCGCATCCAAAACTTTGACTTTTCTGCCTGTTAATGCCGTTTTTAGATTTAAAATATGCTCACGATTAACCGCAACATATTTAGGCGAAAAATCCTTGGCCTGCTGGGCCAATAATCTCCAGTTCTCTGAGGCAGATAAACCCAAAACTTCAAAACGCTCTGGAAAGCGACTTATCACCTTTAAAGCATTGACCCCAATGGAACCCGTGGAGCCTAAAATCACAACCTTTTTTTTAGCGTGCGACATTGTCAGCGTTTACATCATCTTAAGAATTGAGCTCATATACAAATAAAATAACGGTACCGAAAAAAGCAAACTATCAATAATATCCAAGACACCGCCTAAGCCCGGCAAGAATTTTCCAGAATCTTTTAGGTTACAATCCCGCTTAACCAGAGATTCACAAATATCGCCCAACTGCCCCATCCCGCCAAAAAATGCGCCCATAAGGGCCACTTTCCAAAGCGGCATAATCCCTGACGGTAATAATCCACCGCACAAGACTGCAGAGCTTATGCTAAAGCAAAAACTTCCCAAACTGCCTTCGACAGATTTATTGGGGCTGACCCGCGGAAAAAGCGGATGTTTGCCCCACAAGCTTCCTACCAGCAAAGCTCCGATGTCACCTGCCTTGGTCACAATGACAATAAAGGACATGAGCTTAACTCCATCAAAACCCGGCAAAAGAAAACGCACACGGATCAAAAATGAAAACAACCACGAAACATAAAAAACGCCGAACATCGTCGTTGAAATGCCGACAATCGCATTGGCATTATCCTTGCGGGCAAACTGAAAGAGCAATATCGTCAAAAATGCTAAAACAATAAAAAGGAATTCCCAATTACGGGTCAATTCAAAGCGGCTATAAATTGTCAGAGGAATTAAACAGCCGATAAAAATCCCAAAGTAACTGTAAATCGGGATTCCTTTTCGTTTTATCATATGAAAGAACTCATAAAGCCCGCCTATGGTAAGCCCTAATACCATAAACAAAAATACCCATGCGTTAATCACCGCGAATGCCGTCAAGGCAATCATCAGAAGTGAGCTAAAAAAACGTTTCTTCGTCATAATGTTGATGTTTTCACGATCACAGCGGATTTTCCAAAACGCCTTTCGCGCTTTTGATAATCGACGATGGCTTTTCTAAATTCTTTTTCGCCAAAATCCGGCCAGAATTTCTCGGTAAAATACATCTCTGCGTAAGCTAATTGCCACAATAAGAAGTTGCTGATTCGCTTTTCACCTGAAGTTCTAATCAGTAAATCTGGGTCTGGCATAGCCGCTGTATAAAGGCTGCGGCTAAAACTCTCTTCAGTAATTTCTGAAATTTCCATTTGCCCGCTCTTGACCAAATTTGAAATTTCGCGTACCGCGTCTAAAATTTCAACTCGACCGCCATAATTAAAAGCCAAGGTCAAGATGAGTCCTGTATTTTTTGCCGTCAATGCAATCGCTTTATCAATACTGTTTAAAACTTCCTTGGATAACCCTTCCCTCTTGCCGATAAAGTTGACTCGAATATTGACTTTAAGCAACTTTTCAATACGGGTTTCTAAAACCGTACAAACGGTTTTCATCAGCATCGAAACTTCATCCTTAGGACGTCGCCAATTCTCCGTCGAGAATGTAAAAAGCGTGACGTACTTAATACCCATATCATTGGCCGTGTGGGCAATTTCCTCAACGCGGTCAACGCCCGCCCAATGACCTTGAAAACGAGGAAACCCACGCACCTTCGCCCATCGGCCATTACCATCCATTATGATCGCAACATGCTCTGGCAATGAATTAGTCAATATAAAAACTCCACAAAATAAATGGGGGATAAAAATCCCCCATTGGTTAAAGCCTACTAAAAATACTTTTATTCACATCACACAATCAAACGGTTCATTGAGCGGCCACTGGAGGCGTTACGACAGCTGCGGCTGCTGCGGCTTGTTGTGCTGCGACTTGTTGACTGGCAGCCAACTGATCCTGCAACTTTTTAACAGCTGCCTTCAAAGCTTCATTTTCTTTTGAAGTGACTTCAACCGTTGATTTAAGTTGACTTGCTGTTGACTGGCCTTCGCTAACAATATTTTGAATATTTTCGAGCTTGCGTTTAGCTTCTTTGAGTTGTTGATCCAAGCTTTGTGTATTTTTTATAGCCGCATCCAGCTTGCTCTCTGCAACGAGCCGATTACCCTGCTCAAGTGTGATCTTCTGTTTGAGCACATTCATATTAGCGTTAACTGCAATCGCGCACGCTAAAAGAGCAATGCCGACAAACGCTGGGAGCAACATTTTCTTATTCAACGACTTAGTCCTTTTTGATCAGGCAAAAGCTATTTTAAATTTTCTGCCGCCACAGCAGGAGCAGCTTGCTTGACCGTCTTGGGAATAATCACAATTTCAACGCGACGGTTCTTTTGCCGGCCTTCCGAGGTGCTATTGTCGGCAACCGGATGATATTCACCATAACCCGTCGCTGAAAGACGGTTGGGGTCTATGCCCTGATCGCTGACCATATAGTGAAGCACGCTTAAAGCACGCGCCGCCGAAAGTTCCCAGTTGGATTTCCAGTTGGATTTTGTAATCGGCACATTGTCCGTATGGCCTTCAATGCCGACATTTAAATCTTTAACGGTAGAATTCAAAACACCGGCAACTTTTGACAATGTTTCTAAAGAAGCGTTTTTAAGTTTTGCCTTGCCCGAATCAAATAAGACCTCGGCTAAGAATGTAATAACCAACCCGCGGTCACCCATTTCGACTTTGACTTGGTCATTGTTGATCTCTCCGCGCAATCTGTTTTCTAATTCGTTCTTCGCCTTTTCGAGTTCAGATTTTTCATTGGCTAAACGCTGATTTTCATCTTGCAAATTGGCAATTTTTTCAATATCTTGACGACGACCGCTCTGAAAAATAACCGAGCAGCCCGTAAGGGTAAATGCCGCCAAAGTCATCAATAAAACGGATGG
>JAYRHV010000010.1:0-4938 GCA_041907165.1 Candidatus Omnitrophota bacterium
GGGGGGTTAAGCGGTTGGTAAATACAGTGCGTCAATTAAAGTGTCCTTGTTAGTTGCATAACTTTATAAAACATGTTTAATTTAGCGGATCTTTTGTTCCTTCTATTGTTATTATTCCATGCCTATGTCGGCTGGCAAAAGGGGCTTTTTAAAAGTCTTTTAGGCCCGGTATCGTTTTTGATTTGTTGTCTGCTGGCATGGTTGTATTTTAAGCGCACTCATAATATCCTCTTTAGTCTTGCTATTTCATTTATAGGACCAATCTTTATCAAGATTTTTGTCCCTTGGATCATTCAACTTGCCAATGAAGGTTCTTCTGAAGCGTCTGGTAATCATATAGAAGAAATGAATCGCGTGTTGGGCAGCGCCGTTGGTCTTCTGTGGGGAATGATTATGGCATTCTTTATTGTTTTGTTTGTCACAATTAATCCAGCAGAAAGCGGACCTGTCTTCTGGGCACGCGGGTGTGTGGGTAAATCATTGCTATTTTCCAGGATTTTTTCTCAAATGAGAATTTTTGTGCCCACAGCTTTTGTTGAAAAATCTTCAGAGCAGCCCAGCACCAGTGATTCATCGCAAGCTGTGTCCCCATCATCCGGTGAGTTGTCGTCGGCCCAAATAGCGCAATATCAAGATTTGTTTAATGACGAGCGTGTCAAAGAGTTGATTGCCGATCCAGAAGTCAAAGAGTTAATCGAAAACAAGCAGTATATGAAACTTTTACAAAACCCAAGATTTGCTAAGATCCTCGACGACCCGGGTTTGATTGCGCGAATGGTGCAGATGCAAAGTAAACTTAACAAACAAAAATAGTCACTACGATTAATCGTCGATAAAAATTTATGGTAAGCTTTTTTAATAAAAAAGTCTTTTTTTTGTCTTTTTGGACGGTTTTTCTGTTTGTTGCGTTTGTTTATGCCGACAACGATACTAGCCCTTTGATTCGCATTGCCGTAGCCAAAGACATCGATAGCGTGACGATCAAAATCAGCGGTGCCTACGAAATTTCTAATCCCCTGACACACCAGATTCTACAAAAAGACTTAAGCTTTGGCCCTAGCGTAATTACTAAAACAGAACAAGGACTAAAATTAGGAGAGCATCAATTTGCTTTTGATCGACTGCGTTTTTATTCCAGCCGGGATGTTGCTGTCATTGTTGCTGGCAAAGAGCGGCGCTATCGTGGATTTGTGGATGTTCTTTTTGCGACGAATGGAAAATTGCTCGTTGTCAATCAGTTAGAAGTTGAAGATTATATTAAAGGTGTTTTGTTGCACGAAGTATCAAACCATTGGCCGTTGGAGGCGCTTAAAGCGCAGGCGATAGCTACGCGCAGTTATGCGTTTGTACAGATCGCGGCTAATATAAAAAAAGATTTTGACGTGACTAACGATATTTATTCACAGGTTTACGGTGGGCGCACTTCAGAGCGTTATCGGACAAATCTAGCAGTAGATGCGACCAAAGGTGAAGTTCTAACTTATCAAGGGAAAGTTTTGCCTGCATATTTTCATGCGACATGCGGCGGGCATACTGAAAATGCCGCTGAGCTTTGGCCGAAACAAAATTTAGCGCCTTTAAAGGGCGTGCGATGCATTTATTGCCGTGACTCGCCGCATTATTTTTGGAAGCGTAACATTGCCCTCAAAGAGATTCAAGCCAAGCTTAGCGCTAAAGGGTATCCTCTTGGCGTAATCGATGATATCTCAATTTCCAAACGCAATGATAGTGACAGGATTTTGACGTTAATTATCAGCGACCACACTGGGAAACAAATCACAATTTCCGGAAAAGATTTTCGTGAAATTGTGGGGCCCAACCTTATCCGCAGCAATAATTATTATATCGTCATGCAAGGCTATTACTGTGATTTTTTTGGTAAAGGCTGGGGGCATGGGGTCGGGATGTGCCAGTGGGGAGCGCAGGGGATGTCGGCGCAGGGCCTTAGCTACGATAAAATTTTGCAGTTCTATTATCCCGGCGCAGTTCTGACTGTCATTAAAGAGCCTGCTCAACTTAAGGCCTATTGATTAATGAAACGCGGCGACCTTTATTACGAACTTCCTTCGGAGCTTATCGCCCAATATCCTTTAAAGAATCGTAGTCAAGCTCGGCTTTTGGTCATTGACCGGTTAAGCGGCCAAATTCAACACAGTTTATTTTCACGGCTGGCCGATTTTTTAATGTCAGAAAGTTTTTTTGTTGTCAATGACAGTAAGGTGATTCCAGCGCGTTTATTGGGAGTCAAGAAGCGCAGCGGGGGCAAGGTCGAAATTTTTTTGCTTAAAAAACAAAGTGACGAGTATACTTATGAAGCACTTTTGAGGCCTTTAAGCAAGCTTAAAAACGGGGACGTGATCGAATTCCAAGATAGCCCTTTGACAGCGACGATCACCGATACAAAAGCGCGGTTGGTCGAATTTAATTTTAAGAACATTGCTCCATATTTAGCGCGTATCGGGCATGTGCCTTTGCCGCCGTATATTAAGCGGCCCGATGAGAAGTCGGATCACAGCGATTATCAGACTGTTTATGCCCAAAACGCTGGCTCCGTTGCAGCCCCGACGGCAGGGTTGCATTTTACAAAGGCGCATTTGGCAGATTTGAAGAAACGCGGCCATGACGTTTTGCGCACGACTCTGCATGTCAATTACGCGACGTTTAAGGAAATTGAAGAAGACGATGTTTTTAAACACAAGATGCATTTTGAAAGTTATGAAATCACAGATAAAACGCTGCAAAAATTCAGTGCTTTAAGGACATCGGGTAGGAAGTCTGTTGCGGTTGGGACAACCACTTGCCGCGTCCTTGAGTCTGTCGCTAAAATCGGATTGCTCAAAGGCGAGACTGACCTTTTTATTTATCCCGGGTATCAGTTCCAAATGACAGATGCGCTGATTACCAATTTTCATTTACCGTATAGTTCTTTGCTTTTGTTAGTTTACGCTTTTGGCGGGACCGATTTGATCAAGCGCGCGTATCGTCAGGCAGTCCAAGAGAAGTATCGTTTTTTTAGTTATGGGGACGCGATGTTAATTTTATGATTTACAGTTCGGGTCCTGTCAGTGCCTTAAATATTTTGTCCTCGTCGGCACCCATCCCCCCGTGGGGAACCCCTGCCGCCTGCGGGCAAAATATTTAAGGCACTGCCACCCGAACAAATCGATTTTATAAGTTAAGGACGTGAATAATGTTTTTTGAGCATCTTAAAACGGATACACAAACAAAAGCGCGATTGGGAATTGTCACAACCGCTCATGGAGAAATCCGCTCCCCTTTTTTTATGCCGGTGGGAACCAATGGTGTTGTCAAAAGTATTTGCGCCGAAGATCTCTTAGAGATGCAAGCGCAGATTATGCTTTCAAACACGTATCATCTCTACCTGCGGCCGGGCTTGGAAATCATTGAAGAGTTTGGCGGCTTGCATAAATTTATTGGGTGGGACAAGCCGATGCTGACAGACAGCGGCGGGTATCAGGTTTTTAGTTTGTCAAAATTGCGTAAAATGAATGATGAAGGCGTTGAGTTTCAGTCGCATCTCGACGGCTCAAGTCACTTTTTTACACCCGAAAAAGTCATGGACATTCAGCGGACTTTAGGTGCGGATATGATTATGCAATTAGACGTTTGCGCGCCGTATCCTTGCGATCGAGAAACTGCCCAAGAATCTCTCCGACGAACGAGCCTGTGGGCCTTGCGTTGCAAAGATCGTTTTTATAAAACGCAGATGGACAAGAATCAAACGCTCTTTGGCATTGTCCAAGGTTCAGTTTATGAAGACTTGCGTCAACAAGCTGTCAAAGAAATTATGGACATTGGTTTTGAAGCCTATGCCATAGGGGGAGTAAGCGTCGGCGAGCCGGTCAAACATATGTTTGAAGCCGTCGATTGGGTCGTGCCGCTTTTGCCGGAAAACAAGCCGCGATACTTGATGGGCATCGGCATGCCGGACCAGATTGTGCACGCGGTTTCTTGCGGGATTGATATGTTTGATACCTGTATTCCGACGAGATATGGCCGCAACGGGACGGCGTTTACCTATCATGGCAAGATGGTCGCGCGCAATGCCGAGTTTTCGCACGATAGTTTGCCGATTGATCCAAAGTGCGACTGCTTTGTTTGTAAAAAATATTCTCGCAGCTACATCCGCCATTTGGTTAACAGCGGTGAAATTACGGGGCTGCATTTTTTGTCGTACCATAATTTGTATTTTTATAATCAACTGATGAAAAAAATGCGCGATCATATTGCTGGCGGGACGTTTGCGCAATTTGAAAAGGAATTTTTAACCGGTTATGGCTCAGAGTTAGTTAATCGACTTTAACGAGAGAAGACTATGCTTAAATTTGACATCCTCACGATTTTTCCGACGATGTTTGACGGTGTTGTCAATGAGTCGATTCTCAAGCGTGCGCAGGAAAAGAAAAAAGTCGCGATTAAGATCCATGATTTGCGCGATTGGACGCATGACAATCATCGTAAGGTCGATGACCGCCCCTTTGGCGGGGGGCCGGGCATGGTCATGATGCCAGAGCCGATTTTTGATGCCATTAAAGATATAAAGGGAAAGCGCAAAGCCCATGTCATTTTGACCTGTGCTACAGGGACACCCTTTACGCAGGCAAAGGCGCGGCAATTGGCGAAAAAGAAAAATATTATTTTTATCTGCGGCCATTATGAAGGGGTAGATGAGCGGGTCAGAGAAGAGCTTGTTGACGAGAGTTTATCTATTGGCGATTATGTTTTGACCGGCGGAGAATTGCCTGCGATGGTGATGGTTGACGCAGTGACCCGTCTTTTGCCCGGCGTTTTGGGCAAAGCTGAGTCTTTGCAAAGTGAATCGTTTGAAAATGGTCTTTTAGAATATCCACAGTACACCCGTCCGGCTGTTTTTAAGGGTAAAAAAGTGCCGGCGGTTCTTCTGTCCGGCAACCATAA
>JAYRHV010000011.1:0-3234 GCA_041907165.1 Candidatus Omnitrophota bacterium
ATTGATACGAATAGAAGCGCCTTCGGGAATAGTCGCTACAGAAATAAGGCCGGTGGCCAGCATCAATTTATGCCGGCCGGGTTTAATGATAATTCCCAGCGACTCTAAGATGATCAAAGGGCAGGCAATAAGATAAATAATTGTAAAAATATAAAAAAGTATTTTTCTTAGCATTTTGATAATATGATAACTGGGATTCTAATAAACATATTTTATTTTATGGGAATCTTTTATGATGGTCAATCAACTATTGATGTCGTTTTTAGGAGGGTAAGACCGCATTTTTGTGTTTAATTTATTCAGACAAATTTTTATTTATAATTATTAGGAGAATACGTTTATGGCCGATGACCGTATTGCCAGATTGATTGAGACTGCAGAAGCGATCAAAAGAGGGAATTTTAACATTCATCTTCCCATTGATGGGGATGACCAGATCACAGAGCTTGCCAAAAAGCTTGTGGAATTAGCCAGTGTCGTTGAAAAAAAATATGAAGAAGTGCGCATCCTTTCTGTGATCACTCAAAAGATCAATACAGGAATCGTTCTAGACGATGTTCTTAATTATGCGTTTGACAATTTCAATGAGTTTATTCCGTATGACCGCATCGGGTTTTCTTTGATTGAACAAAATGGGAAAAAAGTTCGGTCACGTTGGGCTAAGTCAAGGGCTTGCGAGATGGTTTTAGGCAAAGGTTACAGTGCATTATTAGAGAAAAGTAGTTTGAAAAAAATCATTGAGACGGGAAATCCGCGGATTATTAATGATTTGGAGCAATATCTTGCAGAGCATCCGCATTCGGATTCTACCCAAAAGATTCTTTCTGAAGGGATCCGTTCAAGCTTGACTTGCCCGTTAATTGTTTTAGGCAAACCCATTGGGTTTATGTTTTTTTCGAGCATGCAAAAAAATACGTATAAAGATGTTCACCCGGATCTCTTTTTGCAGATCGCAGGTCAGTTTTCAATGATCATTGAAAAAAGCAGGCTTTATGACGAGCTATTGCAAAAAAATGAGGAGCTTAAAAAACTCAACGAACTTAAAAGCAGTTTTGTCTCAACCGTCTCCCATGAGTTGCGCACACCGCTGACAATTATTAAAGAAGCTGTCAGCCAAATTTTAGATGGAATTTTAGGGCCAGTAGCTGAAAAACAACAAAAGTCTTTGGCGATCGCATTTAGATCTTGCAACCGTCTGATGAGTATAATCAACGACCTATTGGATATGTCCAAGTTGGAGGCCAAGAAAGTCCGGCTGCATAAAGAATACGTGAACGTGGTTGATTTGATCCATGATGTTGCATTGAGCTTTGAGGCGCAGGCCTCGCAAAAAGGTTTGCAAATACGCCTTGAGTGTTCTAAAGAGGCGATAAAGATTGAGATTGATTCTGGACGCATCACGCAAGTTTTGACAAACTTAGTGGGAAATTCTTTGAAGTTTACCAAAGAAGGCAGCATTACTATTGGAATCAATGAAGATATTGACGAGGTCCATTGCTGGGTCAAGGACACCGGGTGCGGGATTTCAGAGGAGAATTTGAAAAAAGTTTTTAACCGCTTTGAGCAATTCGACCGTGAGTCCGGATCAGGGCCCCGAGGGACAGGTTTGGGGCTTTCGATTTGTAAGCAGATCATTAAGTTGCACGGCGGAGAAGCATGGGTCGAGAGCAAATTAGCACAAGGGACAATTGTTAACTTTTCGCTGCCTAAATTTTCGAGCCAAAAATATGCGCTTTCTGTTGTCGATGAAGCTTTTGCCAAGGCCGTCGATCAATCCTTGCCATTGTCGCTTATTGCTATCCGCATCGATAATAAAGAGGCCATTGTCAATAGTCAGGACCAAGAACAGATGGTTGCATTTTTGCATCGTTTTGAAAGTTGGATATGGCAATCGCTGCGGCTGGAAACAGACAGAGTCGTCCGCAGCGGGCATACATTTTATTTGACTTTGTTTTCGGATAAAAAAAACGCCTTTTCTGTCGCAGAGCGTATTAGTCATGTGATCAACGAACATCTCCTAAAGGAAGAGACGTACAAAGAGCCGATTAGAATCAGCTGGCAGTTAGTCAGCTATCCGTATGATGTAATCAGCGTTAGGGAGCTGGCCTTAGGCATTGGTTTGGGCAAACAAGATGTTTGACAGTTTAAAATGATTTCATTTGAGAATTAATTTTTAAGCGCATCCACAATAAAGCAAGAAGGAATATGTAGAGATGATACAACAACGATTCTATAGTTTGTCCGTCGACGCTGTTGCAAAATCGCTCAATAGTGATATCAAAAACGGTCTAAGTCAAACCGCAGCCCATAAGATTTTATTAGAGTTTGGCCCCAACCAGCTCAAAGAACAGAAAGCCGTCAGCCCGGTTGTGCTTTTCTTAGGACAGTTTAAAGATTTTATCGTCTGGGTTTTAGTCGGCGCGGCGTGTGTTTCTGGATTTTTACAGGAATGGGTTGATGCGCTTGCGATTATTGCCATTGTGATTATTAACGCGATTTTAGGTTTTGTTCAGGAGTATCGTGCCGAAAAGTCGCTGGCTGCCCTTCGAAAATTATCCAACCCGACGGCTAAAGTCATCCGTGACGCTCAGCGTCAGCTGATGGCTTCTTGCAACTTGGTCCCCGGCGATTTGATTGAAGTTGAGGCTGGCGACAGTATTCCCGCCGACAGCAGGTTAGTGTGGACCAGTTCTAATTTTGGTGTGCAGGAAGCAAGCCTGACGGGCGAATCTACTGCGGTAGCTAAAACGATTCACGCTTTAGAAGAAAAAGATATTGCGCTCGCTGACCGAGCCAACATGGTTTATATGGGGACATCGGTGGCTTTTGGCAAGGCCCGGGCGATGGTCGTTGTTACGGGCATGCAAACCGAGCTTGGAAAAATTGCAGGCTTAGTTGCGGCGGTCGGCCAAGAGACAACACCTTTACAGAAGAAGTTAGAAGAGTTCGGCAAGTGGATTGTGTATTTGTGTTTTGTGATGGTGGCAATTGTTTTTCTTTTAGGGTTTTTGCGCGGCGGAAAAGTTGTGGATGTCTTTTTAACGTCGGTGAGTTTGGCAGTTGCAGCAATCCCTGAGGGGTTGCCGGCGGTTGTCACGATTGCTTTAGCACTAGGCGTCCATCGCATGGTCAAGCGCCATGCGCTTATCCGCAAACTGCCCTCGGTTGAAACTTTAGGTTGTGCGACGGTCCTCTGCTCGGACAAGACAGGGACGCTGACCAAAAATGAAATGA
>JAYRHV010000012.1:0-9479 GCA_041907165.1 Candidatus Omnitrophota bacterium
CAACAACCACTTTTGTTTGCGCGGGGTCAAAACCTTTTGCGGGATTTAGACGGCCCGCCTCCAGCTGTTGAATGGCCAAATCAATCAAATTGCGGTCGAGTATCGTTTTTAAAATCACAACGATTATACTGATGGCCACGCCCTGCGAAAAAATTAAAATCGCAAATAAACTCATAGGCAGATTAGTTAGCCTTTGTTTTTTGCTCAACTAAATATTGCGCGGCATAATGGACCAGATCAATATCATCCGCAGGTTGCGCGACATTGGGGACAACGCCGCCGAAACTAAAAACTTCTCCGTCGGGCCGATGACCGCGCGCCGTGACCAACAACAGCATCGACTTATCGTCAAAATTAAACATGCTCTTTAAAAAGACCTGCCCGGCGGTGTTTTTACCCATGACCGTTGCGCGCTTTCGCCATTGCATGATCCCTGTAAAAAGTTCCGAGGCGCTCCCGCTTTTTTCGTTGACTAAAATCGCAATGTCCCCGTGATAACGATATTTTTCAGGAATCTCAGGCACATCTAATTTTGCAGGCCTGCGGTTTTTCCACTTAAAATACGTAAATTCTTCCTTAGGGGTTAAAAAGAAAGCCGAAATTTCCTGCGCGGCCAAAGGCGGACCGCCGGGGTTGCCGCGCAAATCGATTATTAAACTTGTGTCTTTGTGAGACAAAATTTCATCCATCAGCCGCGTCATATCCTCGCCGGTCATTCGGTTAAAATGCTCAATTTTAAGACAATACACGTTCGGCACGTCGACGGGCACCATAAAAACGAGCTGCTTAAAATACTCTTTGCTGACAACTTCAATGCTATGTGTTTCTTTTTTGACGCTGTCAAGATACTTAAGGACAACTTTTGCGTTCTCAAGCGGGGTGAGAAGATCTGCAATTTTTTGGTCTGTCAGAGCCCCCACTAAACTGTCATCAATTTTGATAATCAAATCTTTTTCGCGCAATCCCTTTTCATAGGCATCTGATCGGATTTCGACTTTGCTGACCAAATATCCGTCGGGCGTAAGTTTTCCTTCGATACCTAAATCGATTTTTTTGCCCAGCGCTTCTTTTTCATATTTTTCGGCGAATTTAGGCGGCATAAACGCGGAAAAAATGTCTTCCGGGGACTTCATCGCCTCGACCAAATAAGCAGCGCTTCGCCACTTGATAAAGTCCGTACTTTTTCCGGCCATTTTTAACCGCGAGTAAATCTTTTGGTCAAACTTGGCAATAAAACGCTCATAGACTGGTCGGGAAACAGGGTAATAATAATTTTTGTCCATCGTGTCATAAACTTTTTCAAAAAAATCCAGATAATCCTGATGAGTCATGGGCGCCGCGGGGGATTCTTTAGTAGCGGCAGGTTGAGCTAACACAGACTGTTGGCCATACGCAGGACAAACAGCTGCCAAACTAATGATACATGCCCAAAGAGCAGAACAAGAACTTTTCATTTTTTCCTTTTTATCAATTATTAATAGGAAAGGTCCTGTTTGATTTCTTCAACTTCAAACTTATTGATAATCCCATCCTTGTTTTTGTCATACGCCTTTAGCAAAGCGCTATCGAAAACATTAGCACTGCCTTTATCGACAATTTCTGCCACGACATCCCGCAAAAAAATCTTTGTCTCAGACGTTTGCAAAATCTCATCACGATTAATATCGTAGCGCTTTTCCCGTTTTCCGGTGACCTTGGGTAAATCTTTGACCCAAAAAGGCGTTGGGACAGCAGGTTTTTCATCTTTTGTCTTTTTTCCTTCGGAAGACTTGTCTTTGGCCTTATCTTTCGTTTCAGCGGCAGGTGCGGATTGGGCATGAGCGAAATAAACAAATATAACGAAAACCAAAATCCACGCTGAGAAAAACGAAAGTAATTTTTTCACGGTTCTCTCCCATTTTTTAATCTGGCAGATCTAAAATCTTTCAGACATGCCCTGCAACTAGATGAAAAAAAATCAAACCGAAATAAAATCTCGCTCAATGTTTATCCATTATAAGATGTGCTATGGGACTGTCAACGCAAACTCATTAAAATTTTAGAACAGGGGAACGTTGCTGCAAAAATTTTTCAAGACATTGACGCTCTTGTACTGTGGGTTTTATGTCGGCGGGAAGTTTTGTCAGAGCATAATAACCTTTAAAATTTTCAATCAAATCTTTTTTTGAAACACAAATATTCGCAATAAAATCCGCATGTTCACGCTCTTTGCGATACTCAGGGATTTCTTTGGGCATTCTCAAAAAATAAGATACTTTTGACAGGTCAAAATCATACAAAAGTGTTCCGTGATGCAGAATAAAATGCCGCCCGCGCCGCTGGGCGTTGCCCGAAAATTTTTTTTCATCTTTTTCCAAAGCCAAATCCGAAGTTGGGCGAAAAACGCCTCGGACGCCCAAATCATTTAACAGCGACAAAACTCCTTGCAAAATAATATGATACGAAGCACGCAGGTCCGATAGCTGCGGGGTCTTTTCTTTAGAAACAACAAAAGAAAAGTTCAGGCACCCCTGCCCCTGAAGGACAGTTCCCCCGCCGGATGAACGGCGCAAAACCGGCACGCCAGCGGCCTTGACGGCTTGCAAGCTGACATCTTCCTGCAGCTTGCCTGTTCTTCCTAAAACAATAAAATACACCGGCGACTCCCAAAGCCGCAAAGTGTTGCCCAACTGGCCTTGTTCCGCGAGGCTTAAAAGCACATCATCATAAAGGATATTTTCGCTGGGGTCGGTAAACGAAATATCCTTAAAATGATCGATCTTGATTTTATTCATCAGGGATTACGAGACAGAGGCTTACGTAAATTTTTTGACGTGAGCACCATCTGAAAGCTTTTGAAAAAAATTCGTATTGAGTTCACGCGCCGCCTTGACTTCATCAGGACGGCTGACCGGCATTGTCTTGGGGAATTCTTTAAAACTTTCTGCGGCAGTTTGGCTTAATTTGTCAGCCTTAAGCATAAGCTCAACAAAATCATCCAAAGTTTGTTTTGATTCATTCTCCGTCGGCTCGATCATGATCGCTTCTTTGACAGTCAGAGGGAAATATACCGTCGGAGGATGGACCCCTTGGTCAATAAGAAACTTCGCGATATCCGTTGCATGTACGCCGCGGGCCGCCTGACGGCTGGCGGACAAAACAACTTCGTGCATACAAATCCTCTCATAGGGAAGGTCAAAATTATTTTTTAATTTTTCAAGCAAATAATTCGCGTTGAGCACCGCATGATTGCTCGCTTCAATCAAACCTTCTTTGCCCAACAATAAAATGTAGGCATACGCGCGCAACAACAGCGCAAAGTTTCCATATAAAGAGGCGACATACCCAATCGAGTCCGGATAATTGTAATCCAGCGCAAAAACCCCGTCGGGACGCTTGACCACACGCGAAATAGGCAAATACTTGGCCAACTTTTTGTTAACGCCGACAGGCCCGGCACCCGGGCCGCCGCCGCCGTGAGGGGTAGAAAAAGTTTTGTGCACATTTAAATGCATCACGTCAAACCCGATATCGCCGGGCCGGCACCGGCCTAAAATCGCGTTTAAATTCGCCCCGTCATAATACATCAGCCCGTCGACGCTATGGACCATATCCGCTATTTTGTCAATGTCCGAATCAAAAATACCGACGGTGTTAGGGTTGGTGATCATAAGCCCTGCGATATCCGGCTTTATTTTTTCCTTAAGCAGAGCTAAATCCATGACCCCTTTGTCATTCGAGGGGATGGTAATAATTTCATAACCGGCAATCGCGGCTGTCGCAGGATTTGTCCCGTGCGCCGAGTCGGGGACAAGAATATATTTTTTATTGTTGCCTTTGGCCTTGTGATACGCGGCCATCATCATCACCCCGGTCAACTCCCCATGCGCCCCGGCTAAAGGCTGCAAGGTGTAGTTGTCCATGCCGGTAATCTCGCAGAGGAGTTTTTCCATCTCATACAAAACCTCAAGCGCCCCTTGCGTTAAAGTTTCGCCCCGGCGAAGTTGCGGCAGAAGCGGATGCAAGTCCGCCATACCGCTAAGCGCGGCCACGCGTTCGGTAAATTTGGGATTGTATTTCATCGTGCAGGAGCCCAGCGGATAAAAATTAGTGTCGATGCAATAATTAAGCCGCGACAACTGTGTAAAATGGCGCACGACTTCCAACTCGGTGACCTGCGGCAAATCCGCTGGTTGTTGGCGCAAATATTTTGCACCAATTTTGTTTTTGACGTCCACGTCACTGACCGGAAGGCCAAAGCTGCGTCGGTTGGCAACACTTTTTTCAAAAATAAGTTTCATTTTAAAACTTCCTTTAAAGCGTTGGCATACCGCTCAATTTCTTCGCGGGTGCGTTTTTCAGTGACCGCCACAATCATATAATTTTCCATGCCCGGATAATAACCGCCTAAAGGAAATCCGGCAGCAAAACCTTTAGCGATCATCGCTTCAACAACGCTGTTAGCATCTTGATTCAAACAAACCGTAAATTCATTAAAAGTCGGATTGCTGCGCTTAACTTGGATACCGGGAATTTTTTCTAAAAGCTCTCGGCAATACTCGGCTTTATCAAAATTCAATTGCGCCAACTGCCGCATGCCCTGTTTGCCTAAAAGCGCCATAAACATCGACGCCTGCACGGCACACAAAGACACATTGGTGCAAATGTTGGATGTTGCTTTTTCCCGACGGATATGTTGCTCGCGCGCCTGCAGCGTGTTGACAAAACACCTGCGGCCGGATGAGTCCGTCGTTTGAGCGACGATGCGTCCGGGCATTTTACGGATAAACTCTTTGCGGGTGGCCATAAAGCCTAAATAGGGCCCGCCAAAATTTAAGGACAGCCCCAAACTCTGGCCTTCGCCGGTGACAATGTCTGCGCCCATCTGCCCGGGCGTTTTTAAAAGGGCCAAGGCAATCGGATAAACGCTTGCGATCGCTAAAATCCCTTTGGCGTGTGCTGTGGCGATAATGTCGCTATGGTCATCGATCGCGCCAAAAAAATTCGGGTTTTGCAAAATGATAGCCGCGGTTTGTCCATCCAGTTGTTTTGCGATCGCCGCACGATCCGCTTGCCCGTGGCTGACGGGGATTTCAATAAATTCAATGTCTAAGCTCTTGGTGTATGTCCGCAAAATGGTGCGATAAATAGGACTAACCCCGCCGTCCATAATAACCCGTTTGCGCCCTGTGATGCGCACGGCCATCATCAGCGCCTCATAAAGCGCTGTTCCACCGTCGTAAATTGAAGCGTTTGACACTTGCATCTGCGTTAATTCACAGATCGCGCTTTGGTATTCGTAAAGCGCCTGCAGTGTCCCTTGCGAACATTCCGGCTGATAAGGAGTATACGCGGTATAAAATTCAGCGCGAGAGATAAGAGCGCTTACCGCCGCTGGCACATAATGGTCATAATAGCCGCCGCCTATAAAAAGCAGAAGATCATCGCGATTCTTCGCCGCTAAACGGCGGATGTGCTCGACGACTTGCATTTCGGATTTTCCCGACGGGATGTCAAAACTTTTTGGCCGCTGGCTTGGCTTGATATCCGCAAAAAGATCATCGATGGCTTTAACCCCGATGGTCGAAAGCATTTGGGATACTTCATCTGGTGTATTGGCTATGTAAGGATTCAAAAAATTTACTCCAAGCTCTCTAAAAACTTTTGGTATTCGACCGACGTCATCAAATTGGTCTTATCATCAAGATTTGAAATTTCAATTTTAGCCAGCCACCCTTTTTCATAGCAATCGCGGTTAATCAAGTCGGGCGAGGACTCAAGCTCTTCATTGACTTCAATCACTGTCCCTGACATCGGGCAATAAATATCACTGGCCGCCTTGACAGACTCGACAGAAGCAAATTGTTCAAACTGCTCGACTTCCAATCCGGTTTCAGGCAATTCAACAAAGGTGATATCGCCTAAAGCCGACTGCGCATATTCGCTAATCCCGACGGTAGCGATATTATCATCGATACGGACCCATTCATGTTCCTTGGTATAAAAATAATCTTCCATCACTTCCATCTGGCCTGACTCCTTTTTTAAGTTCAGCTGCGAAAAGTTCCCTGTTGATAAAATGGCTTTTCTGTTACAACAACTTCAAAACGGTTTTGTCCTTGCCCTACTAAAAATTTATCGCCCAGCTGTCCATACCCCTGCAAAACAAAACCTAAACCAATGCCTTTTTCCAAAGCGGGCGAAAAAGTCCCGCTGACGACTGTCCCGATCTCTTGTCCTTGGAGGGAAAAAATTTTAAACCCCGCTCGAGGCGAACGTCGCGACTGCGAAACAAAAGCGATCAAATGCTGTTTAAGGCCGGCTTGTTTTTCCTTTAGAAGAGCGGACTTTCCCACAAAATCTTTTTCCCAGTCAATAAATTTGCCTAAGCCCGCCTTAAGCGGCGAAATATTTTCGTCTATTTCGTGGCCGTAAAGACTATAGCCCATCTCCAAACGCAAAACATCGCGGCTGGCCAATCCCGCTGGCTTGGCACCCAATGATAAAATCTTGTCCCACAACGCTGGCGTTTTGTCCCATGGATAATAAATTTCATAACCTAATTCGCCGGTGTACCCGCTGCGGCTGACAATGGCTTTGGTGCCCAGAACATCAAACTCGCCAAACGTATAAAACGAAAGCCTCTCAAGACCCTTGATAAATTTCAAAAGCATCTCGCGCGATTTGGGGCCTTGGATGTCCAGTTTTCCCGTCGAGAAAGTGATGTTAGAAAACTTTGCTTGGCCTAAGAGCCCTAAAGAAAACCTTTGGGCATCTTTTTCCATCGTGCCTGCGTTAACGACAATCATCCACTTTTCTTCTGCAAGCCGATAAACGATTAAATCATCAAGGACACCGCCGTCTTCTTTTAATAAAAAACCGTACCGGCAAGCACCCAGCGCTAAATTACTTAAGCGCTGTGTGACCAAACGGTCCAAACCGCTTTCAAAAAGATTTCCCTCGACAATAAATTCGCCCATATGCGAGGTATCAAAAACCGCAACCTCCCGGCGTGTCGCGGCATATTCCGCCAAAACACCCTCATATTGCAAAGGCATGTCCCATCCGCCAAAGCCAACCATCTTGGCGCCAAGCGCAATGTGGCGGTCTGCCAGAGGAGTTTGTTTGAGTGTTTCTTGCAAATGCATTAAAAACCACGATCAAGTTGGAATTAAATTTTTAAACCGGATTTTGCATTTGACCTTTTTGTAAGCGACGGATCGTCGTGCGATATGTTGTCATGCAAAATTTAAAATTAATATTCGGTATAATATATAAATGTTCCAAAAATGTAAAGAAGCAAATTCTGTTTTACTTAAATGCAAAACGTTTGCTGTCAATTTGATAATAATTTTGATCATCCGGACGGCCCGTACGATAAATCACAACGTAATAAATCCCGCGATTAAGTTTAAGCGGCGGATCAAAGTTAAAAGCCGTAATACCCTGATCTGTTTTAACGGAAACTCTCGAAGATTCCAACTCTTGTGAAGTAAAATTTTTGCCGACAGGCAGCCATATCGGCTCGTTGGGATCTGACTGATAAATTGAAGCGATCAGGTTATCCGTCGGGTTCCCTTTTTTCCACAACTGCGTTAAAAGATATCGCACGTTCATCGGCTTGACAACGGCAAGACGCTGGCCTTCAAAAAGATAAAACTTCTCAGCGGTGCCGATATTATTAATCTTACCGGCCACCAGATCCCTATCGTCAGCAGCAATGATAAGTTTTCGCTGTTGCTCTTTAATTTTTTGAGCATCCAAAAGCCAAACACGTCCCAAGATGTCGCTGGGAAATCTTTGGTTTAAAATCAGAGCGCGATAACTTAATATTTCCTCTTCCTGCTGCCAAATCCGGCTGCTGGCCAAAGTCCGAAAAGAGGCAACGGCGCAATTCTTAAGTAAATTCTTACGAATCAATTGGACTAAAACATAGTCTTTGTCAAAATTATTATAGGACGTTGAGGACGCCACGTAAATTGAATCCCCTGTTGCAGGCGGAACAATGACATAGCCTTGGTCAAGCTGGTCTAATGACTTAATCGCGTACCAGTGAATTTTTTCGCGCAAGCTTGAATTTAAACAAAAGACAAATTGATTGCGGTGAAAATGTGCCCGGTACGTCGCTAAATGATCTACCCCTAAAGACTTAATCTCCTCCGACAAAAATGTCGTTGCCATCCGCGGCAGATACACTTCATTAACAAAATAATACAAATTCTCTGAAGTATATAACGACAAAAACCCAATAAAAACCAGACTCACCGCAGGTAGAATGCGGTTGTTTTTCAAATCAATTCTTTGAGCCAAATCATTGAGCGCAAAAGCGGTCAAAAAAATAATCCCGACAAAAGCCGGGAAATAATTGGCCCCATACTGGGCGACTTGGGCTATTTCGGCCATGATTGGCGCAGAAACGCTTAATAGAATCACGCCAACAATTTTCATTCGGGAAAGCCAAGAATTTTCCTTAAAAATCCGCCAAAATAAATACAACAGCGCAGACAAATATAAGGGAAAAAGAACAGGCAAAATCAAAAGAAGATAATTAAAAATCCACACCGCACCTGCACGGATCTCCCCGACATTCTGATGCGCAAACCATTGCTGCAAAGCAGGTTGATTATAATAAAAATGATTAAAAGCCCCGCTGATATGGACATATTCTCGGTATTGCTTAATATTTAGGAAGATGTCCGGCAAGTTCACATAAATAAAAACCAGCAAAAAACCTGCGATGACCAACAGTCCGCTTTGGGCCAGCCTTTTGAGGGCGTAACCAAAACTGTTATGTTTTGTTACGGACAAAACATAAAAAAATCCAGCGGCATAACAGGGAAGATATAAGCTGGTAACGGTCGACGAAAAGAAAGCCAACCCTAAAGTCAGTCCTGACAATAAAAACCATATCGGCCAAAAACGCCAGCGTACTGAATTGAGCAAAAAAATAACAGCCAATAAAAAAAACATCAGCCCCAGCGTTTGATGTTTAGCAAATAAAATATAAATGTACGGCCATAAATTTAAAGTAAAAACGAAATAACACCACAGCCCAATCCACTCTCCCCACAAACGGCGCGTGATGTAAAAAATAAAAATCGATGCCAAGGCAATTGAGCTTAGCCCTAAGACCATAAAGGGGCGCAAACTATCAAAATCGTTAAATAAAAACTGGAAAACCGAGATCCCGACGACATAAAATTCCTTGCCGTGCAGCCAGCGGACCCGTTCAATGCCTTCGGTCTGATGGATGTCAGAAAGATAATGCAAATACGGCATACGCAGCGCGGCGGGTTTATAATAAACTTCCGCATCCGTCGGCCACGGATTAATATTCCAGACCGCTGCCCCTAAAGCCACCGCAATTAAAATGGAAAATAAAATGACAAAACGACTGATAAGATACGATTGTTTGGCAGAGTCCACGATGATCAACTTTGAAAAAAAATTTAACGCGCCTAATGGGGATTTTCCCAAGGCTTTGCCGCTTTGGGACTCCC
>JAYRHV010000013.1:0-2434 GCA_041907165.1 Candidatus Omnitrophota bacterium
AGAAACTCCATTACCCCAAACTTGTAATTGTGCTGATGTTTTAACAAACAACAAAAATACTATCACCCCTATCCCCGCAGCAGAAAAAACTTTAAAAACAGCCTTCTTGTTCCATAAATATTCTGCTATAGCCCCGATTAAAACACACATACCGACGCTGGACAAATACATATAACGGTCAGCGGCAATCCCAGCACTGTCGGCCTGATCAACCCGCACTAAAAAGAATATCGAAGCTGTATAATACAAAATCGCAAAATGTGCTATACGCCATTTTTTTAAAAAAAGCAGCATCACAACTACAATTAAAATCGCCGCAGCAATCAAAAACTCCTCGTCGATCGGATTAACCAATGATGGAGTTTTATAAAAAAGAAAAAACTCATCCGGCCAGAAAAATTTACGCAAATAAAACGTATAATGCCATATGCCCAGAATTATCGATTGGGGAAACCGCAATTCTAAAAGACGCTGATGCTGCGAATAAGTCATCCATACAACTGGACATAATAAAATGCCCATCATGATCTTTTCGATGGCCGAACTAAAATTCAATTGTCTTTTAAAATACCAGTCCAGCACACATAAAACAACCGGTAAACTCAACGCCATCGGTTTAGCCAAAACACTTAAAAACCCAGATACAAATACGATGCAGAGTAAATATCGTGGAGGTTTTACGCTTTCTTTATAACGCTTTAAATACTCACAATACGCCAAAAGAGCACTCATATAAAAAAATGCATATAAAACATCTTTGCGTTCTGTCACCCACGCGACAGATTCAACGTGCATCGGATGGATCCCAAAAATCAAGCCGGCTAAAAAAGCTGCATAGCAACCCAACCCTAAACGAAGTGTCAAAAACATAACCATGACCGAAACTAAGGTGTGCAAAACAATATTCGTCCAATGATAAACAAACGTTTGATCTCTAAAAAAATGATATTCAATAGCAAAACTCAGCTCTGTTAAAGGAATATAGGTCGTATTTGTTAATGTTGTAAAAATATCTCCCAAAGCCTTTGAATTGAGTTGATGAACAAACGGATTTTCAAGCAAATGGACATCGTCGTCCCAATTGACAAAACCGTTTTTCAATGCAGGACTATATATAGAGTAGATAAGCAGCGCTAGAGTTGCAGAAAAAAGGAAAAGAATTCTTTGAAAATTACGGGTTGACATAAGACCCAGCGGCATCAACAAACATTAACCATAAAATCCAGATCAATATTTGATAATAGAAAAGATCGGCAAATTTTTAAGCCGACGGCGGCCTTCAAGGAAGGATAGTTCAATTAAAAAGGCACTGGCTATGACCTTAGCTTTAAAATCGGAAACAAGTTTCATAACCGCCTCAACCGTACCGCCGGTCGCCAAAAGATCATCAACGATAAGAACACGATCGTTTGCCTCCAAAGCATCTTCATGGATCTCAAGGGTATCGGTGCCATACTCCAGCTCATAACTAACAGACCGGGTCTTATAGGGAAGTTTTCCCTTTTTTCGGACGAGAATAAAACCAGCTCCAAGCTTGTACGCCAAAACCGATCCTAAAATAAACCCGCGCGATTCAACAGCGACAACCTTGGTGATTTTTTCATTTTTAAACTTCTCTGCCAAAATATCAACAACACTGCGCAAAGCTATCGGATCTTTGAGGATCGTTGAAATGTCCTTAAAAATAATTCCCGGCTTTGGAAAGTCGGGAATATCGCGAATAATCTTTTTTAACTCTGCCGGTTTTAAAATTTTTTTAGGCATAATTTTTCTCTATGATTTTCTTTCTGCACAAGGGGCTGTCGAAGCACGGTTGATCAATTTAGCGGGCAACATGAGTTTTAAAGGAAGCGGCACTTGCGCATTGCTAATCTGGACTAAATGTTCGACACCCAGACGACCCATTTCCATAAGCGGCTGGGCTACTGTCGTCAAACGCACTGAACTATTGGCGTTAAGCGGATTATCGTCAAAACCAATAACCGAGAGCTCCTCAGGGATATTCAAATTATTTGCGCGCGCGACATCAATCAGTTCAAAAGCCATAACGTCAGAGGCGGCAAAAACAGCGGTAGGATATTCTTTTAGCTTAAGAAGTTTGATAGCGGCAGCACGTGCCGGTGTGCGCAAAAAATCGCCTTGCACAATATTTCCCGGCGCTACAGTGATATTTGCTTGTTTAAGAGCGGCATGAAACCCTTCTAAACGCATTTTACCAGCTTGTGTCGATAGATCCCCGGCAATTGTCGCAATATTCCGATGCCCCAACTTAATAAAATGCGCCACAACTTCTTCTGCGGCACGACGATTATCAATTCCAATACAATTGATCGGTTCTTCTAAATAATTGTTAAGCACCATCGTCGAGATCCCACGGGTAATTGCTTTCTCAACGACACTGACATCATTATCGATATCACCAAAAATGATCCCA
>JAYRHV010000014.1:0-3004 GCA_041907165.1 Candidatus Omnitrophota bacterium
GAGGCCAAGGACAAAATTCGATTTCAGAAAGATTCTTAACCCACCTCTCTTGACAACGGTTTTGACCATGATTTTAGTCGGCATCGGCGCAGAGCACTATATCCCGCAGGTTATTTTAAAACCGGTCGAAATGCTGGGCAACTGCGCTTTGACGATTGCGATGTTTACCGTCGGTGGAGGCTTGGCGAGCATTCGTTTTGCCCAGATTGAAATTGCCCCGTCGGTCCTCGTTGTGTTAACCAAGATGATTATTTTTCCTCTGTTAGCTGTGGTTTCGGTGGTTCTATTTAACATAGGCGGGCTTATTGGGTTTTTGATTGTCCTGCAAGCGGCGGTGCCCAGTGCGGTCACCTTGTCTTTGATTAAACGTTATTATAATCTTGAAGAAGATTTTGTCAGCGAAGGGGTTTTTGTGACGCATTTGGCGAGCATTGTCACGATCCCGATTTTTTTAACCGTGTATATGAAATGGGCAGGGCCGTTTTGATGGCTTTTAAAGTTATCGCAACCAACAAAAAAGCGTATCACAATTATCATTTGGCCCAAAATTGGGAATGCGGCATTGCTTTGACCGGCGGGGAAGTCAAATCGATCAGAAATGGCGAGGTCAACTTTGCCGATAGTTTTGCGCGGGTGGATGAAGGCGAAATCATCCTTTATAATTTGCACATCAATCCTTACATGCAAGCAAGCTATTTGAACCAAGAGCCTGCACGCAAGCGAAAACTTCTTTTGCACAAAAAAGAAATTGAAAAGATCGGTTCGCTCATCAATGAAAAATCGATGCTGCTTGTTCCCACCAAGATTTATTTTAACAAAAAAGGCTTTGTCAAAGTCGAAATCGCCATAGGCAAAGGCAAAAAACTTTACGACAAGCGCGAGGACATCAAAAAACGCGACATGGACCGCGATCTTAAGCGCGCGGTCAATACGAAAAGAAGAGGATGAACAATGTTTCTTTATGAAAGTGTCATCAGATCTTTTCTGAATCAAAAATTAAATATTTACTTGTCGGTGGACTCGCGACTAATTTGCTAGGCATTGAACGCTCCACCAGCGATATGGATATTTTAGTGGCCATGACAGGCGCCAATTTGCGAAAAATCGTTATGATTCTAAAAGATTTGGGGTATAAAGTTCGTCATCCGGTTGATCCTATGGGCATTGCCGACCCCATCATCCGACGCGATTGGATTGTAAACAAGAATATGAAAGCTTTTAACTTCTATCGTGATGAAAGCCCATTATTATTGAGTCGCCGGTAAGTTTTGCGCAGGCCAAAAAGAATGCTATAATTAAACGGCTCGGCAAAATTAGTGTGCATATTATTTCGCCGGCCGATTTGATTAAGATGAAAAAAGCCACTGGAAGGGACGTCGACCGATGGGACATCGCTCAACTCGAAAAAATCAAAAGAATTTATCCCTCGCGTTCGGCGGCTGGGAAAAAGAAGAAATCCGTATAAAAAAATGGGCGCGTCTTTCGCCGATCAAGAAGCTTGAAGTTCTTGGCAAGTTAAAGCAATTTGTTGATAATTTTTCAACCTCGCAATCTCAAAAAGCGCGACGTCTGCTTCGCGAAAGTTAAATGTATTTCCCGTTGTTCTTTCACAGGGGGTGACTGGTCTCGACTTGTGTGACTAGTATAGGTGGCATGCCGAGGACGCTGGTTGGCCTCGTTAATCAGTCCAGCACAAATTAAACGCAAACGAAAATGATGCGTTACTCGCCAAGGCGAATGATATCGTTAATGGTATCTTTGCTAAAAGCGAACCAGTCTTAGTCGGATAAAACCAACTAAGCCCTTTTGCCGATAGCGTCCGCGGGTCGGTATAGAGGTCATTAGCGGTCTAGCTTTTTATGGCGTCTTGACGTAAAAAGCGAACCTTTTCAAGACTGGTCCTGCTAAGATTTGTTTGTCGATTAAGGCAGGATAAGATCCAAAGACAAACTACGCATGTAGAAGCTTATATGATGTGACTTAAGGACGGGGGTTCGATTCCCCCCACCTCCACCAGCTTAAAATTCTGACACGTAAACATATTTATTTATAATAACTTAAGTATTTGGTATTATTTTCTCATGGTCGTGGTGCCCCAACGGTGCCCATCGAAAACGTGAGGAAATAGTGAAACAATCAGGAAATAAATTTCAGGCAATCTCTCTTTTTGAGGGGTTGTCTTTTTTATTTTAACTACACTGGGAGATATGTCTATGAATGAACAAGAAATATTGATTAATGAAATGTTCTCCCCATTCTTGTCGGCATTATTGGGCGCACTGGTAGGCGGCTTGTTTGCTTTAATGGGGGTTGCATATGCGCATAGTCTTACTTTAAAAAGAGATCAAGGGAAGGAAGATAATTTAATTTTAAGTTTTAAAAGAATGATAAAAACTGAAATCAAAGTTTTGTGGTCACGGTATCAAACTACAATTGGAATCGAGCTAGAAGAACTCCGGGAAGGACAGCCACTTTTGTCTAGTTTGATTTTTGATGGCAATTATTTTGTTGTTTATGATAATAATTCTCAAGTGATTGGGAAATTAAATGATTGCCAGTTGAGCGAGAAAATTGTGTCTGTTTATACTTCTGCAAAGGGTCTCTTAAATCTATATCAAATTAACAATGGAATATTAGCGGAATACGCAGAGTTTATGTTTGAAAATCATGTGGCGAAAAAGATGTATTCGTCAAATGTAAATGTCAGAGAGAGGCATTTATTAGATAAATTAAAAGTACATACAAAACAATTAAAAGAAGATCATTCTCAGCTAAAAGTACAGATAGAAGATTTGTTGAGAAGTTTGGAATAAATGGCTACTCTTCGTAAAAAAGGCGACGCATATTTTATTGATTACCGCTTAAATGGCCGACGGATGCGGAAAGGCGTTGGACATTCTAAGAAGATGGCTGAACTTGCTCTAAAGGATCTCGAAGTCAAGATTGCTAGGCGAGAATTAGGCTTTGAAACAAGAGATAATACTTTTCCCAAGCTTCTCGATGA
>JAYRHV010000015.1:0-1772 GCA_041907165.1 Candidatus Omnitrophota bacterium
AGCTGTTTTTGGTATTTTGAATATAAATTCAGCCGGACCTCAACGTCACGACCGGCTAATTCCTGATCCAAAAACCCGATATCCTTGACCGTGCCCACTGTCACCCCCGAGAGCCTGACCGGCGCGCCCACCGTAAGCCCTCCGACTTTACAAAACACAACACTCATCTGGAATTTGGCTTGAGTCAACCCTTTATCAACGCCGATGATGAAGATCACAATCCCAATAAGAGCAAGGCACAAAATAAAAAATAACCCGGCCGCAAATTTTTTTATAAAATCATTCTGTTCCATAAAAACCCTCTATCGAAAAGTGCGCCTGCATTACTTTGACTACACGCTGTAAAAAACAGTATACCAGCGTGTCTTTTATTCAATATATTCTTTTAAAAATTAATAAACCGCACTAATTAAAAAATTCCTGCAAATACGTATCTTGCGACGAGCGCAATTCTTCGGGCTTGCCTTGAGCCACAATTTTGCCCTGTTTAATCAAAATGATCCTGTCGGCAATGCGCATGGAATTAATAATATCATGCGAAGCAATCACCGTGGTGCACTTGAATTTGCGAGCCAATGTATTTATCAAATCCATAATACTACGACTTTTGATAGGATCAAGCCCCGATGTAGGCTCATCGCAAAACAAGATCTTTGAGTCAAGAATGACCGCCCGCGCTAAGGCCGCACGCTTTTGCATACCACCGCTTAACTGTGAAGGAAACTTGCCTTCTGCACCCTCAAGCCCAACCATCTTAAGCATGTCCGTAACTTTTAAGACGACGTCCTTGCGTTTTAAACGAGTATGTTCCCGCAAAGGAAACGCCGCATTTTCAAAAACGGTCATAAAGTCGTACAGCGCACCGTCTTGAAATAAATATCCCATATCTTTACGGATTTTTAAAAGTTCTCGTTCAGACAATCGGGTAATCTCTTGCCCCTCAATCTCAATGCTGCCTTGATCGGGACGCAATAGCCCAATCAGATGCTGCAATAAAACACTTTTTCCTGAGCCGCTTTCGCCTAAAATGACCAAAAGCTCCCCCGGCTCTATCGTAAAGCTAATGTCGTCTAAGACAGTTTGGCTTGCAAATTTTTTAAAAAGCTTTTTTACTTTTATCATCAGAGGATTTGGTCTCAAAGACACGGAATTTATTTTCGCCAAATTTTGTATAGATCCGCTCAAACGGACGAACGTCAACGGTCTGCAAGTAAAACGCCACATCGCGATATTCGCCCGCCCGCATCACTTCAGAGTCCATTAAAATATCAACGGTGTCGCGCGGATACCAGAGCTCTCCTTCAAATTCAATGGGCTCCCCGTTTCTAATCCACTCTGGTTCAGGGCTTGTGGCTTTAAAAACCGTTATGCCAAGATCGCGGCCCGACGAGGAAACGCATCCGCTGTTTAAAATCAAAACAAACATGACGAATCCCAGCGCTAATAATATTTTTTTCACTGTTCCCTCCTACAAATTTACATTTTCACAAAACTCTTTTTATTGTGATTGCGAGGCCGTCCGGCCGAAGCAATCTCGTTTTTAAAATCTTACCAAATCAGGGATTGCTTCGTCGCAAAAAACGCTCCTCGCAATGACACTAGGTGAATTTTTTATGGAACTCGTATAATATAAAAACCTTACCCCCAAAACGCTAAGATGATTTTTGTTAAAACCACGTTGGACACAACGACCAGAATATATGACAGCGCCACAGCCTTGGTCGTAAACTGCCCTACCCCTAAAGAACCACCGCTGGTTTTAAACCCTTGAT
>JAYRHV010000016.1:0-2403 GCA_041907165.1 Candidatus Omnitrophota bacterium
TATCTCTCAGGACATAATCCAATGTTTGTCGCGCACTGTCGGCATAAATACTTTTACCTTGCGCCAGATAAGCTTCCAGATAAACTTTGGCCAAAAGCGCTTGGTCATAGAGCATTTTTTCAAAATGGGGCACTTGCCAATGGGCGTCGGTCGAATAGCGGTGAAAACCGCCGGCTAACTGGTCACAAACGCCGCCCAAAGCCATGGCACAAAGCGTTTTTTCGACAATATCCAGCGCTTGAGGCTCACGATTGTTTTTTGCATAACGCAAAAGAAAACTCAAACTGTGCCCCATCGGAAATTTGGGAGAATGGCCAAACCCGCCGTTTTGAGCATCAAAATTTGCAGCTAACTGCTCATAAGCTTTATCGATAATTTCGGGAGAAATTGTTTGCGCGATATTTATTCTTTCTTTGGCCCTTTGAAGAAATGCTTCAACCACCCCGTCGGCTGACTGGCGCAAATTTTTTTCTTGTTTTATCCAGTTATGATGTATTGACCACAAAAGGTCCTTAAAACCCACAGAACCCCATCGGGGCTCTGGAGGAAAATACGTGCCGCCATAAAAAGGCTTCTGTTCTGGGGTCAAAAAGACAGACAAAGGCCAGCCGCCTAAGCCTGTCATCGCTGTAACAAAACTCATATACATGCTGTCTAAATCAGGCCTCTCTTCGCGGTCGACTTTGATAGCGACAAAATATTCGTTGAGCAGCTCTGCGGTTTGCGTATCTTCAAAGCTTTCATGCGCCATCACATGGCACCAATGGCAGGTCGAATACCCGATTGACAGAAAAACAGGTTTATTTTCTCTCTGGGCTTTAGCAAACGCTTCTGGTCCCCAAGGGTACCAGTCGACGGGATTTGCGGCATGCTGCAACAGATACGGACTTTTTTCACTGATCAGCCGATTGGATTTCCCTGTTTTCATCCGCTTTTATTTCTCTGGCTTTTTTTCGCTTAGCTCAAAGGCAAGATCCGCCTCTGCGCTGCCGCCCTGACTGCAAGTAGCCTTAATATGCACAGTATCGCCGGATTTTAGCTCAAGGGGAAGCTTAACTTTGACTTCGGAAAGGGAACGTTGAAAACCCCAATGGTGAATTTGAGGCTCTTGATTGTTGACAGTAACACTGATCGTGCGGATATAATGTTCACGCGGCTCAACGGTTGGATGTTTCATAACAATTTCAAGTGATTTAGCTTGCGGGTCATATTTTAATTGCAAATCGCGCGGCGGCGTGGCCAACACAGATGAATTGCTCACACATAAAAAGACAAAGGCCAAAAAAAATTTTTTCAATTCTTGCCTCCTTTAGTATTTGTACTCTGCAACTGTTTGGGGCAACTAGCACTTTGCTTTGTATGAGCTAAAGTCGATAGAGTACCCTTTAGGTACGTACGGGCAGCATCTGGGACTTTTAACATTTGTAAATAATGGCGGGTCTGTTGATAATCGGGCGCAAGCTGGTCAATTTCCATAAAATCCTTTTGACTCTCTTCAAATTGTTTTTTCGCGTATTTGTCCACGGCTTTCTGATAAAGCGCAGCTATCCCTTTTTCAAACTCGCCTGTTAAAAATCCTCTCTCTCGAGCGATTCGAATTTTTCGTTGAACAACAGCATTCGTTAACTGAGTTTGTTGATTTTGATATATCGGATGTGTTTGAATAATTTGTTTACGCAAATTCTGCAAATTTGATTCCCTGCGGGCCTTAAAACTTGTGAAAGTATCCTGCGGCTTTAAGTCAAAGTATGGCCCACCCAAATCAGGTTGCTGGCTTGTATCAGCAAAGGCTGGGCACAAAATACTCAATAAAGTAATAAAAAAAAGCAATGTCCCTTTTAAATAAAGGCGAAACATCAATTGGTCCTCATTAAAATAACAACAAGCATACCTAAAGTCATTTTAGCGTAAACACGCATTATGAGTACATTTTTCGCTAAAATGAAAAAGATATCGATTTTTTGCGATTACTCTGTAAAAAATAGGCCCTAAAACATTTGCCCCGGGGAAATACACAAAAAAGATCATCGGATATAGCATGGGCAAAAGCCAAGTCATTCGACGAAAAGCAAAAAACCCGCCATACAAATTTCCTAAAGGGTCGATTAAATAAAGTTGGCTATGTGCCTTTTCATCATTCAGATCCGCGTGCAAGGAGCTTAAGTCTTTAACACTGTGGTAATCTACAAATGTCAATCGCCCAAAAAGATCCATCACTTCAAGCATCTCTACGCTGGCTGAACAAAACTGGCATTTCCCATCATAAACGACTTTAACGGCAGGGGCATTTCGAAATATATCTCGCCTTTCTTGTATCCATAAAAGGATCTTTTCTGGATCGACCAATAGCAACAATTGCGCAGGGAATACAAAGAAAAATATCGCCGGCACATCCAGCGTTAA
>JAYRHV010000017.1:0-2496 GCA_041907165.1 Candidatus Omnitrophota bacterium
GATCAGGCTAAACCCTAGCCACTGCAGGACAGACGGATCTCGAAAAGATAGTTGGCGCATAAAAGAACAATTCTCCGAATACAAATTTAGGCTAATGCATGAATAATCCGCTTATGCCTATCAATAATCCTGCCAGCCCTAAAGATAATCCTAATACTGGAAAAAGTTTTTTTCGAGAAATAAAATAAAGCGAACTTAAAATGACAGCGATTTCAAGCAGCCCTTCAGACAAATCAAAATACCCTGATCGGTGGTGAGCAATTTGGCTTTCTTGGACTTTTTTATCCGCCTCAAATTTAATCTCCTCTAATTCTTTTCGGTATTTTTCTGACGCAGAAGTATAATCCGTCAATGTCTTGACTGTTTCGGTACTATTGGGGGCTAAAAGTTTTACTAACCCTGTATTCATTTCCAATTGATACGCGCGGATACGCTTGGCCTGATAATGCGACCACTCATTGCTCGCTTCGTTATTAAATAACAACGTATTGGTGTGTTCACGGTGGGCAAAAATCGTAAAAACACTTAAGAGGACGGCTAAAATCGCGGTTTGGATACCGACGAGCTTTCCAATCGAGTCGTGGGACTCGACGTGATGGGCTTCTACTTCCATATTTTTTCTCCTATGTTTAATTGTTTGACGTTTAAAAAATCTATGGCTAAACGTCTTTCAACACTCAAGCTGGACACGCATAAAAGTTTGCCCTGAAGCTAAAGTGCTCGCGGATGGTTAATGTTAACGAATAATTGTTTGTCCAATTTTATTAATAGCGCTTATCGGTAACACTGAAATATTCGACCCTAAAGGATACTCTTTTTTCCCCGGATAAATGACCCAAAGATGTTTGAGTTTCAGATCGTTCGATGCAATCGTCATTGATTTTGTCAATGTCGGAGCATCCGCATATTTAACCTCGGCTCCCCACCAATGTCCCCGCGCCTGCCAAATCAAATCGACTTCAGCGCCAGCATGCGTATTCCAAAAATATATCTCTTGGGGATCAAGAACTAGACTCTCAATTAAACTTTCTAAAGCAAAGCCTTCCCAAGAGGCACCCAGCTTTGCGTGCCCCAACAGATCTCTTTCTTGACTGACCGATAACAATCGATGAAATAAACCAGAGTCTCTAAAATATATTTTGGGACTTTTGACTAATCTCTTGCCGATATTCACATACCACGGATGAAGAACTCGAACCATAAACGACGACTGCAAAATATCAATATATTTTCGCACGGTCATATCACTGACTCCAAACGACTTGCCAATTTCAGAAAAGTTGATAATCTGCCCGTGGTAATTGCTCAACATCGTCCAAAAACGCCGCAATGTTTGAGATGGAATGGTAATTCCCAGCTGCGGCAGATCTTTTTCAAAAAACGTCGTCAAATAATTATCCTGCCACCTGTGGCAGCTTTCATTATTGCGCGCCAAATAGGCCCTAGGAAAACCTCCGCGCAGCCAAAGCCGACGAATGTTTTTTTCTCCCACGTCAGCAATTTGAAATCCAGAAAGATAATAATACCCGATCCGTCCGGCTAAAGACTCCGAGGATTGTCGCAAGAGAGCCCCTGACGCACTGCCGAGCAATAAATATTTCTGTTTGGAATTATGGTCAACCAAATATCTCAAGACAGAAAAAAGTTCGGGTTGACGCTGAACTTCATCAATAACAATCAAGCCTTTTAAAGGCTCAAGCAAAGTCTGAGGATTTCTCAACGCGGAAAAGTCAGATAAATTTTCAAGATCGAAATAATGGTCCGCTTTTATCTGTTGTGCCAAAAATGTCTTTCCGCACTGACGGGGACCGAGGATGGCGGTGACCGGAAAATCCTTGATGAGATTCTTGATGTTGCGAAAATCTTTGTGGCGTTTGATAATCATGCCAAAAGCATAACATTGGATCATTGAAAAATCAAGCGATAAGTATGAGATTTCAATGATACAAAAGCTGGCCTAAATGGACTGCTTCGCGCGAAGCGTTTAGCACTCCCCCGGGCATTACGCCCTCGGTCGCGAACTGTGCGAAGCACAGTTCTTCATCACAAACCAATCAAATAGAAAAGCCCCGAAAAGGGCTTTTCTATTTGGCTGCCCCGCATGGACTCGAACCATGATACTGAGATCCAGAATCTCATGTCCTACCATTAGACGACAGGGCAAAGTTTCAACAACTTAATCAAAATTATCTTTAGAATAACTTTGCCCTAGTACTGCCTTCCTTAAATTTTCTCCAGAAAAGGCATGTACAGGGCAAGGTAAAGCTTCAAAATCTACCAGTTCTACATCCAGAACGGTTTTGCCCTAGTACTGATTTCCATAAATCTTCCCAAAAAAATCAGTGCAGGGCGCTTTAAAATTTCCACAAAACTACCAGTTGATTAACTCCCCCTAACCCCCTCTTTAAAAAAGAGGGGGAACACAAAATAATTCCAACAAAAAAATTCTACACAAAGGCCTCTTTTAACCGACTGACGGTCTTGTCTTTTCCCAAA
>JAYRHV010000018.1:0-1615 GCA_041907165.1 Candidatus Omnitrophota bacterium
AGAAATTGCAACTCGGGCTAAAGCAGACATTTTTGTCAGTATCCATGCAAATTCAAGCCCAACGCGCAGTGTTGACGGCATTGAGGTGTATGCTTTACGTGATTTAGACGGCATGGAAAAGCATGAGTCGCAGCGCATGAAAAATCAGCGGCTGTTGTATAAAAGTTTGACGATGAAAAGCAATGATACAAGCCTTGAGTCGATTATTGCGGATATGCTTTACAATTACAAATTAGCCGAGTCTCAGTTATTAGCGGCGTACGTTAATAAAGCGACAAGTTTAAGTGCCTCTGTTGTCAGCCGCGGGGTTAAGCGTGCGGGGTTCCATGTGCTGCGCAATACGTTGATCCCGGCGGTTTTAGTTGAGGTGGGATTTTTAACAAATTCGCAGGAAGAGTCGATGCTGCGCCGTGGAGACTACCGCCAAAAAATCGCCGACGGCATCGCGCTGAGCTTGGTCAGTTTTTCGGCACGTTAAACAGGAGGTTAGACGCTGGACGCTCAAGGTTGGAAAAAATTTTATGTTGAGTATAAAAAATAAAAATCAAGCGATTGGCGTTTTTGATTCGGGTTTGGGCGGCTTGACAGTTGTCAAAGCGCTGATGCGCCGAATGCCTCAGGAAGATATTGTCTATTTTGGGGACACCGCGCGGGTCCCGTATGGGACAAAATCGCGGGAATCGATTATCCGTTTTTCTAAAGAAAATGTCACGTTGCTTTTAAAGCGGCAAGTCAAAATGATTGTCGTTGCGTGCAATTCCTCCTCGAGCCATGCCTTGGCTGCTTTGCATGAAACTTTTGATCTGCCGATTATTGGCGTCATTGAACCCGGCTGCCGTGCTGCGCTCAAGGCCACTAAAAATAAAAGAATTGGGATTATCGCAACCCCCGCGACGATCAACAGCTACGCTTACCCGCAAGAAATTGCGCGGTTAGATTCGACTATCAAAGTCATCGGTCAGGCCTGTCCGCTTTTTGTGCCGCTTATCGAGGAGGGTTGGTCGCAAAAGCCGGTGACGGTCACAATTGCCAAAGAGTATTTAAAAAAGTTAAGCCAGTCAAAAGTCGATACTTTGATTTTAGGATGCACGCATTATCCGCTGTTAAAGGCCACTTTACGCAAAGTGTTGGGGGCAAATGTCAAATTGGTCGATTCGGCCGAGCAAGTCGTCGAAGACGTGCGAAAAGTTTTAGAAAGCAAAGAAGCGCTTAACGAAAATATGCACAAAGTCCAACATAAATTCTTAGTCAGCGACGAGCCGGCGCATTTTCAAAAGTTAGCTCGGCGATTCTTAGGATTTGATATTAGTAACGTGGAAAGATGCCATGTTTGAACTATCGATTAGCGGACATTTTGCCGCAGCGCATTTTTTGCGCAATTACGAAGGGCCTTGCAAAAATTTGCACGGCCATACGTGGAAAGTCGAAGTGACGATACAGTCGGACAAACTCAACGAGATCGGGTTGGTTGTCGATTTTCGCGACTTAAAACAAAAGCTCAAACAAGTTTTGATGCCCTTGGACCACGTTTGCCTTAATGACTTGCCGTATTTTCACGATGTCAATCCATCGACGGAGAATCTTGCGCAATACATTTACCGTGAATTTGCAAAAG
>JAYRHV010000019.1:0-5259 GCA_041907165.1 Candidatus Omnitrophota bacterium
AAGTCCCGGACAAGGCTCTGGATTCCGCCATGCTGCGAATATTGCAAAACATGCCAGTCAAGGCTATTGTCATGCTTCCATTCGCCCCATTGCCCAAATTCATTACCCATAAAAAGCAATTTTTTGCCCGGATGGCCAAACATATAAGCGTACAAAAGCCGCAGGTTAGCCCACTTTTGCCAATCATCGCATGGCATTTTTCCAAAAATCGAACCCTTGCCGTGGACGACTTCATCATGCGACAAAGACAAAACAAAATTCTCCGTAAACGCATAGAGCATACTAAAAGTCAATTCGCCGTGATGATATTTTCGGAAAATCGGCTCTTTTTTGAAATACTCAAGGGTATCATGCATCCAGCCCATATTCCATTTCATCCCAAAACCCAAACCCCCTTGGCTCGTCGGTCGCGAAACCCCGCCCCACGCGGTTGACTCTTCGGCAACCATTTGCACATCAGGAAATTCCTTATAAATGACCTCATTCATCTGTTTGATAAAACTAATCGCTTCAAGGTTATCACGTCCGCCATAAATGTTAGGGATCCACTCGCCTTCTTTGCGTGAATAGTCCAAATATAACATCGATGCAACGGCATCCACGCGCAAGCCATCAACGTGATATTTATCAAACCAAAACAAAGCACTGGATATTAAAAATTCTTTGACCTCATTGCGGCCAAAGTTAAAAATATAACTTTTCCAATCCGGATGAAAACCTTTTTGCGGGTCGCTATGTTCATAGAGGTGCGTGCCATCAAAATACGCTAAGCCATGCCCATCCCCCGGAAAATGCGAAGGCACCCAATCTAAAAGAACACCAATGCCCTGATTATGGAAACAATCAATCAGGTACATCAGCTCCTGCGGACTCCCATACCGGCTCGTCGGCGCAAAATATCCCAAACACTGATACCCCCAAGAGCCGTAAAACGGATGCTCCATGATCGGCATAAGCTGAACATGCGTAAAGCCCATTCTTTTAACATAATCAACCAGATAGTTAGCATGCTCTTTGTACGTTAAAGGACGATTGCCCTCCTCGGGTACCCGCCGCCATGACCCTAAATGGACCTCATAAATAGAATATGGCGCGTCTAAAGAATTTTTGGCCCGACGACTTTGCATCCACCCGGCATCGTTCCATTTATAATCAATGTCCCATACCTTAGAAGCCGTCTTGGGCGCTACTTCCGCAAAAAATGCAAATGGATCCGCTTTGTCCGCCTCAAAACCATTATGTCGTGAAACCACGTGATATTTATAAATGGCACCCTGTGAAAGTTGCGGGATAAACCCTTCCCAAATCCCAGAACCATCCCAACGAGATTCAAGTTTGTGTGTCAGTGCATTCCAACCATTAAAATCTCCGATAATCGAAACCGCTTGTGCATTGGGCGCCCAAACCGCAAAATAAACTCCACTGACTCCCTGACGCGACATTTGATGTGCGCCTAATTTATCATAAAGCCTAAAATGGTTGCCTTCTTTAAAAAGGTAAATGTCATCTTCGCCAAAACGAGACACATCGTGATAAATATTTTGCATAGGTGCGACCTTGCGGGTTACGGTTGGATGTTCTTTAAGCTTAGGCATTTGGCTCCTTTGGTTAGTAAAATCATTATACATAAACCAAAGAACTTACCTAAACTTTTTCAAGAAATTATTACAGAAAAATTAACACATATTTTGCGTTAGCTTCGCTGCCGCTTGGCCTGCACAAAATCCAGCCCAATGCCCTTATGATTAGATATTAAATGCGTTATCGCAAAAATTAAATTTTGCGCTGCGGGAGAATTTCTTGAAATTTTCGAGAGACAGCTCATTTTGAGGTCTGCACAAAAAATAGCCTTGCCCGGCATCAACGCCTAAGGAACGGGCCGCAGCCAAGTCCTCTTGCGTTTCGATGCCCTCTGCGACGACGAGAATTTTATGCCTTTGACAAAATCCAACAACAAATTCAACAATACTGCGCTTTAAATCATCCTTGTACAAATTACGAATGATGTACCCACCAATTTTAACAAACTGGGGATAAATTTCGATCAATGATTCCAAACTCGAATACCCCCGGCCTAGATCATCAATGGCAAATGAAAACCCATAATTCTTAAAAGGCTTAAGTTTCTCATAAAACAATTTAAAATCGAGGATCGCTGACATTTCAGTGATTTCAAGCACAATATTTTGGGGATCGATATGATAATCTTCAATCAACTTACAAATTCGTTCAAACGAAACAGACTCAATAAAATACGGATTACAATTTAAAAAAACTTTCCCTGAAAATTTTTTCTGTGAAATAACACTCAGGGCATTGGACCATCCCAACAGTTCAATCTCAGGATATACACCAAACTGTAAAGCCATTTTAAAAAACTCTTCTGGACTTTTTAATTTGGTCTGCGTCACAGGCCGCGTGAGCGTTTCAAAACCTAAAAGTTCAAACGGCTGCAATTGGTATATCGGCTGATAAAATGAAACTATATCACGTTCATTCAAAATCCGGTGGAGCTCTGTTACTGTTTTTTCATTACCTGACGAAAATCCATCACGACGGCGTAAAATCGCATCCATCCGCGCAAATAATTCTTCATGTTCGCAAGGCTTGGCTAAAAAATCATCCGCCCCCAAATAAAAACTTTTAACCCTATCTTCACTGATCGAATAGGCGCTTAAAATGATAACGGGAATATGTTTTAATTGCTCATCTTGTTTAAGACGACGACAAACCTCAAAGCCGTCAATGTCAGGCAAGATCAAATCTAAAAGCACCATATCACACTTGGGAGTAACTTTTCGAAAAGCTTCACCGCCGGAAAAAGCAGTTTGGACATCATAACCTCGTGTTTCCATCAACATCTGAAGGATACGGGCCTGATGTTTTTCGTCGTCGACGAGCAGGACTTCTTTGGGTTGGGACATATTATTAATCATACACCATCCCTTAAGTAGTTCCGTGACTCTTAAAGATCATTAAAAATAACCATTCCAAGTATAGTTTTTCTTTAACCTATTGTCGATAGCGGATTAACGTCAATTATAAAAAAATTAGAAAATTCATAACAATATAACCTATTGGTATAATTATACTTACGTCATTTAGCAAATTAAAAAGAAAGCGCTCCCCTTTTAGATATAAAATTTGGCCTTAAAAAAACATTTTAAAATAAAATTAAGATACGTTTTTAGAATACACTAAAAAACTCAAACATCTTCCTTGGTCCATTACTGAACTTTGACAATGATGATGCGGATATTGTTGCAGGACATCGGGGAAAAAGGTATCGCAAAAAAAGTCGCCTTGGACACGGGTCAAAAAGATTTTGCGGCAAGATGGATGAAGGACGGCCTCTTTAAAAATTTGCGCCCCTCCGATCACAAAAATCTCACCGACAGTATCTTTTTTCTTCCCAAGAGAATCTAGCGCATCCTCTAAACTTGTCGCATGGACCACATCCAAAGGAAGCGACAAATTCGTTTGCCGAGAAATAACAATATTGAGTCTCTGCGGCAGTGGTCGAAATTGCGCCGGTATCGACTCCCACGTTTTTCGTCCCATAATGACCGCATTGATTTTGCCGGCTGCGTTTTCTTGCGTTGTAATTTTTTTAAAATATTTTAAATCCGACGGCAAATGCCAAGGCAATAGCCCGTTTTTGCCTATGCCAAACTTGCTGTCCACAGCGACGATAATGCTAAAAGAAGTCATAAATAAATTTCAGACCGCGATGGGGAATTTGATAAACGCATCGTGCTGGTAATTAACAAGTGCGATGTCCTCAAACGTAAAGTCGAGCACTTTCTTGGGCGCAAGCTCTAAACGCGGCAGAGGTTTGCATAAACGATTCAACTGCGCTTTAATTCCATCGACGTGGTTAAGATAAATATGGGCATCCCCTAAGCTGTGGACAAAAATGCCGGGGGTCAGATTACACTCTTTGGCCACCATACTCAAAAGCAGCGCATAACTGGAAATATTAAACGGCACGCCTAAGGCGACATCCGCAGAGCGTTGATATAATTGACAATCCAGACGTCCGCTGGAAACATAAAACTGAAAAAACGTATGGCACGGCGGCAGCGCCATGCGGTCAATGTCGGCCACATTCCAAGCACTGACAATATGCCGGCGAGAATCAGGGTTTTTTTTGATCTGTTCGATAACTTGGGTTATCTGATCGACATGTTCTTTGCGATAGCCTTGTGTGGTTTGATCGAAAACAAATTTTTCCCACTTTCGCCATTGATAGCCATAGATTGGCCCTAACTGTCCATCCGCCTTGGCCCACGCATTCCAGATTGGAGTAAACTCTGCAAGCCCGTCATGGATGTTAGTCGCGCCTTTTAAAAACCACAAAAGTTCACGGACTACAGCGCTAAAAAGAATTTTTTTTGTCGTAACAATCGGAAATCCGTCGCGCAAATCATATTTTGACTGATAGCCAAAAACGGATAATGTACCTGTTCCCGTGCGGTCCTCTTTTTTTTCGCCGTGTTCAAGAATATATCTGCACAACTCTAAATACTGCCGCATAAAAACAATCCCTTTATGTCATCTGCCACATTTTATCGCGGTACTCTTTGACCATGCGCTGCGTATTAAAAAAAGCGCTGCGCTGCACGCAATGGATCATTTTGTCGATCCACTGGCTTTTGGCATTAAGATTTCCAGCTCTTAGTGTTTCGTAATAAAGTACCATTGCCGCTTTTAGCGTCAAAACCAGCGCTTTGGAATCTTCATCAAGCCTCAAATCGCTTTCTGTCCCAATATTTTCCCCCGAATGCTGATAACCGAATATCCAGCCGATATCATCGTTGGCTGCCTCGACGACCCAACCGTCTAAGGTCGTCATCTGCACGACACCGTTGATAATCGCCTTCATCCCGCTTGTTCCGGAAGCTTCAAATGGCGGCAGTGGATTATTAAGCCAGACATCGACGGAATTTGTCAGAAGTTTCCCAAAAAAAGTGTCATAATTTTCTAAGATCAAAACTTTAATGATATGTTTATGGCTATTTAAATGGTCAATGTGGTCAAGAATATCGTCGATGTGCGCAGCGCCGATATTATCATTTGGATGCGCCTTGCCCGCCAAAATAATCTGCATCGGTCCTATATCATGCGCCAAATTGATCAACTCTTTGATGTTATGAAAAATCAAAGCCGGGCGCTTGTATCCGGCAATGCGCCTAGCCCACCCGAGGGTAAAAACATCGTCGCGCAGCTGCCAATGCCGGACAATATCGACTAAGTTCT
>JAYRHV010000020.1:0-3528 GCA_041907165.1 Candidatus Omnitrophota bacterium
AAAAATCGTTTTGTCCGCCGCACAGCTTTCTTTGCGGCCTATCAAAGAAATCATGATCCCTTCCTCTGATATTTGTATTATTCCCCTCGACAGCACGCTTTCCGATGCTCTTTTGCGTGCGCATATGGATATGCACACCCGTTTTCCTGTCTGCGCCGCCGGCAATGACTTACAAACCGTGCAAGGCTACATCAATTTCAAAGATATTATCGCCGCACTGCGGATAAACCCCGAAAATCCGACGATCAAAGGCATTCTTCGGCCGCTGCCAAAGTTTGCAGACAACATGCCCATTTCCAAAGTCTTAGAAAGAATGATCCAAGAAAAACTGCACATCGCTCTTGTGGAAGATGCAAAAAACAAAATCATTGGCATGGTCACCCAAGAGGATATTATCGAAGAGCTCGTTGGAGACATTGAAGATGAATTTGACAGACTTCCCCACCATATTCTGCCATACGGCCATCAATGGCTCGTCGGTGGTGCGGTTGCTATGTCAACACTTGCCCAAACGATAGGTTTACCATGGCCAGCCGACCAAAACTTAAAGCTAGCTGATTGGTTTGAGCGCCAACTGCCCGCGCCGCTTAAAGCAGGAGAGACAATCAATACCCACGGGTTACAGGTCACAGTCCGAAAATTGCGCCGCAACAAAGTCAGCGAAGCCTTCGTCACCAAAAGCGCCGGGACGGATTAAATTTGCCGTTTATATAGCCATATAGTAAACTTATAGCGTTACTGCAAATTTCTTTTTAAGCTCTTATTCTCAATCGAAAACAATATTTCTAAGATCTTATGATGACTTTTTTGCATCAGAAAAAACTGTCTTTTTTCTATCGTTTAAGTGCATTAACGATTTTGCTGTGCTTTTTAGGCACAGCCATCATCCCCCCGTCTTTGGCGCAAGAAGCCTTTTTGCCTGTGCCGGGGACTATGGTGCATTTAAGCGATGCGTTTAACCCGCCGCTCTTAAAAGGCATTAAAGTTTATCCCGATAATCCTTTTCACCTTGATTTTATTCTTAACAATGGGAACGGTCATCCTGAGCATAGCGAAGGATCTCTGCAACAAGAATCAATAGAGCTCGTTAAATATTTCCTGACCTCAGTCACAGTCCCTGAAGCAGACCTTTGGGTCAATCTTTCTCCGTACGAAAAAGACCGTATCGTCCCCCATGCTTTTGGCACAACACAGATGGGACGCGACCTTTTAGCGCAGGATTATCTTTTGAAACAGATGGCCTCATCGCTCACAAATCCTGAAACAGATTTAGGAAAGAAATTCTGGGATCAGGTTAATAAGGCAGGGACGTTGGACGCTGGACGTTTGACGTTGGGAAAAACACCCAGCGTCCAGCCACCAGCGACCAGCGACTTTAACAAAGTGTGGATCCTGCCCGAAAAAGCAGTTATTTACGAAACCAAAGACGCTGCCTATGTCGTCGAAACGCATTTGAAGGTAATGCTGGAGGAGGATTACGAGCAAGGAAAGACGCCAGACGCTGGACGTTGGACGTTAGAAAAAAATTCAACCACTAGCCTCCAGCCACCAGCGACCAACGTCTCTTCCCAAATCTTTCGCACCATCATCCTGCCCATCCTCGAAAAAGAAGTCAATGAAGGCAAAAATTTTGCCCAATTGCGTCAAATATATCATTCTTTAATTTTAGCAATTTGGTTTAAGGACAAAATCAAGCAAAGCATTTTTGGCCAAGCTTACGTCGACCACAACAAGATCAGCGGTGTGGATATCGCCGACAAAACAGCCAAAGAAAAAATCTGGGCCCAGTATGTCGAATCATTTAAAAAAGGGGCGTACAATTATATTAAAGAAGAAGTCGACCCGCTGACGCAAGAAACGCTGCCGCGAAAATACTTTTCCGGCGGGGCTGGATTAAATAAAACCAGAGGCGTCATTCAAAATATAACCGTTGAACCAAAACTATCTTCGGAAGATGCCGCCAGCAGTACGGTTGTAACGGTCGACCTTGCTCCAGCCATAGATGACAATTTTGAAACCGTTCCATCCGGAATAAGACAAAAATATAAAATTATCCGCTGGCTTGATGGTGGAGGAAGCAGCGCAGGAGTATTGTTGGTTAAAGATTTAAAAAATCAAACGGTTGTTCTCAAATTCGCGAATTGGGCTGGCATTGGTTCAAATGGAACCTTCTGGTTAAAAGCACAAGTGTCTAGATTAAAAGAATTAAGAAATGTCTTGCCTCCCAGCAAAAAAGAAAGAATTCCCCAAATCTATGATTATTTTGAAAATATTGATCCAACTGGTCGGAACGGACTTGTTTATTACACAATGGAATACATTCAACACGGCGCACCTCTTTCTCTTTTCTATTGGGATCATCCTGAAAATACGGCCAATCAATTTCTTGCAGATCTCAATGAAATCGTCACTTTCTTATCGAATGATCTGTATGCTTTGGGGGCTCTTCCTGTTCCAGCGGGATATATTAAGCGTGTCCATAGAAATAGATTAACCTACAGATTAAATTTGTTAAGACAGACAAATGGTCCTGTATATGAAAGATTGATTCGTGACAATAAATTATCTGTTGGGGAAATAGAATATCAGGATATTACGGCTTTGTTTGAAGAAATATGGAAATCCGATACGATTATTATCAACGGGAAAGAATATCCTAACGCGACTGCTATTTTGAAGGGTTTAGAAAAGACCCCCGATTTATTCAAACTCGTCTCTCTACCGCAATATGGCCACGGCGACGCATTGCTTAGAAACTTTATGAAAATGCCTGATACGACCCCTTCAAAAATCTTTGATGTGCGGGGAATTGAGTTGCCCGAAAATTCCCCGGATCGAGTGGATATTCCCTATGAATTGGGAAAAATGTTGCACGGAATATTACTCGAAGTTGTTCGAAAAAATAATTTTTCGATAGGCCTTGTCCGCCAAACAAATGGTCGGCTAAGCTTCATATTGAATGTTGATGCGGCAAACCCGGCTGTTAAAACTTTTTTTCAAGTCCGATCACAAATGCCTGAATTGTTTAAACATAATAAAGCGTTAAACGAAGTATTAAAAAATGAACCCAACTGGCTTAAAAAAGCTATATTTGCCGAAGCGACCCATTTTCTTGCCGATGCTGTCAATCGTCTTGAGAACGACAAAAGCGGCCGCCATGCAATTGCGTATTATCTGCTGGGAGTTATGCTTATGCAAAATATAATGAATGACGATTTTTCTGCGTTCAAAGAACCCACGTTTGATTCCATTGCTGCAACTCTTGCCTCTGCGAGTGCCCCCGCGATGGCCCCCGGCGGGATTGATTTGACGGGCGACAAGATGCGCCGTCAATTGACAACGACGGGAAATAGTGTAGAGTTTAAATTTACTCCAGAGATGATTGACCGTGTCCAAAGCGCGCCCGGATTTGTTCCGGTCATTATCAACATGCAGCCGCTTACCAACTTGCCCTTATTTTTAGGACTCAAGGAAAACGAAAAGCTTTCTGCTACAACATCAGCAAAGCTCTAAGTGTCAGCTGCCCTC
>JAYRHV010000021.1:0-4433 GCA_041907165.1 Candidatus Omnitrophota bacterium
ACCGCTACACAAATGTTAGAGAGCATGACCGAGAATTTGCGCCCGACCCGCGCGGAGGTCTCGGACGTGGCCAACGCGATTTTAGACGGGACGGATTATCTGATGCTCTCCGGCGAAACGGCGGTAGGCGCCCACCCGGTTGCGTGTGTTGAGATGATGAATAAAATTATTCGATTTGTCGAAGAGAACAGGATTTATGAAAAATGAAATATTAGAAGAAGCAGCCCGCCGCAGAACGTTTGCCATTATTTCGCACCCCGACGCGGGTAAAACAACGCTCACAGAGAAGCTTTTGCTTTATGGCGGGGCGCTCGACTTGGCAGGATCAGTGACCGCCAAAAAGAAACAGCGCGAGACTGCCTCTGACTGGATGGAGTTGGAAAAAAAGCGCGGGATTTCGATCTCCTCAACGGTTTTGCAATTTGATTACGGCCCCTATCGTTTGAATTTGCTCGACACCCCCGGCCATAAAGATTTTTCGGAAGACACCTATCGGGTGCTCATGGCCGTTGATGCGGTTATTATGGTCATCGACGCCGGTAAAGGGATACAAAGCCAGACACAAAAATTGTTTGAAATTTGTCGTCGGCGAGGAATCCCGATTTTTACGTTTATGAATAAACTAGACCGGCCGGCTAAATCTGCGCTGGAACTGATTGATGAGTTGGAAAAAGTTTTAAACCTTCACGCTTTTCCCATTAACTGGCCGCTGGGCAATGGCCAAGAATTCAAAGGGATTTATGACCGGCTCAAAAAAGAAGTGCATCTTTTTGAACGTGTCCCCGGGGGAGCGTATCGCGCGCCGGTCTCTGTGCACGGGCTTGCCGATCCGTCGGTCAAAGATATTCTCAATGAGCAGGTTTATCAAGAGGTCGTCGAGGAAATTGCCATGTTAGAAGGCGCTCATGCGGGCTTTGACCCTGTGGCTGTTTTAGAGGGAAAAACCACACCTGTATTTTTTGGCAGTGCGGCCAATAATTTTGGGGTCGAGTTTTTGCTCAAAGGTTTTTTGCAGTATTCGGCGCCGCCTGCCCAAAGAAAATCCACAACAGGCCCAGTCGCGCTCGATGATCCGCATTTTTCAGCCTTTATTTTTAAAGTGCAGACGAACATGAACCCGCTGCATCGGGACCGTGTGGTCTTTGCGCGTGTCTGTTCGGGCCAGTTTTATCGGGACATGAGTGTGTATCATAAACGCAGTCAAAGGCAAATTCGCCTGTCCGACTCATTTAACCTTTTTGGCCGTGACAGGGAAGTGATGAATGAAGCCTATCCGGGGGACATTATCGGTTTTGTGACGAAGCTGGAATTTCGTATCGGGGATACGATCAGCACCAACCCGCATTTGATCTATGAAGAGATCCCGCGTTTTGCGCCGGAGTGTTTTGCGTATTTGCAAAATTCTTCATCGGCAACAGCCAAATCTTTTCGCAAAGGATTAGACCATCTTTTGGCTGAGGATATCGTGCAATCATTTACTTTGCAAAATTCCCGTCAGAACACGCCGCTCTTAGGGGCGGTGGGGCCTTTGCAGTTTGAAGTTTTGCAGTACCGGTTAAAAGATGAATACGGTTCGGCGACAGACTTGGATTTGATGCCGTGGAAAGTTTTGCGGTGGGTCGACAGCCCGATGAATAATGAGGATTTAAGCCGTTCTTTGCCTCAGGGGTCTGCGCTGGCTATCGATGATCAAGATCGTCGTGTTTTGCTTTTTACAACCGAGTGGTACTTTAAATATTATGCGGGCAATCACCCTCAGGTCAAGCTCTGGGATTCTCCGCCGGTGGTGGTATGAAAATGAAAAACAAAGAATTCGGGTTTATTTTACTTATGAGTGTCTGCGTTAACTTTTGTTTGACAAAGGATGTTTCTGCTCAGGGCGTGCCAACAGCGCGTGTGCCGATTCTGCTGTATCATCATATTCAAGAAGTATCAGGCCATGCCAAAGGTGCTTTATGCCGCTGGTCGCTGTCACCACAAAAGTTTGCCAACCAAATGGACTGGATAGCAGAAGAAGGCTTTGCGGTCATCACGATGGCGCAGTTAAATGACCATTTGCGGCACAATACGCCTTTGCCGGCGCATCCGATTATTTTAACATTTGACGACGGGTGGAAGGACCACTATAGCGTTGTTATGCCGATTTTGGCAAAACATCATTTTAGCGCGACGTTTTTTATTACCACAGATTCCGTCGGCCATACGGATTTTGTCACGTGGGACGAGCTTAAAAAAATGGCACAGGCGGGTATGGATATTCAGGCGCATTCGCTTACACACCCTAAACTTAATCAGTTGACAGAACAACAGGCGTATCGGGAAATCAGCGAATCGAAAAAGGTTTTAGAAAGCCATTTAGGCAAGAGGGTCTTTATTTTTGCGTATCCGTTTGGCAGATATACGCAGAAGATTATTGAATTAGTCAAGTCGGCAGGGTATGAAAGTGCTACGGTCGTCAGCGGCAACAATATCGGATATTTGTACCGTGCGGATCGCTCATACACTTTAAGCCGTATTGCCGTCGAGGGGGACGCTACTTTACAAGGCTTGTCGCAAAGCATTAAACAGATGAAAGAAAATCATGTCGAGTATTAAAAAATTAAGCGTCATTGCGTGTCTTTTTTTTATTTGTTGCGCTGGGGCAAGCGCAGAACAACCGCCGTCCTTTGCCCTTTTTGTTTCGATGGTTCAACAGCCGCAAGTGCTTGAAAGTCAAAAAGAGATTGACCAGCTTATCGATTTTGCTAAAAAAGCACGGGTCAAGATCCTTTTTGTACAGATTTATCGATCCAACCAAAGCTGGTTTTCTTCGACTCTCGCGGACAGCCGGCTTTATGAAAATAGTTTAAAGAATATTTCTTGCGACCCGTTGGCTCTTTTGATTGACAAAGCCCACAAACAAAATATTGCGGTGCACGCATGGCTTAATCTTTTGAGTTTGGGGGCCAACAAAGAAGCGATACTGCTTAAAAAATACGGGCCGGAAATTTTGACGAGAAATTTGGACAACAAGCATACCATCGAGGATTACAAAATTGATAATCAGTATTTTTTAGAACCGGCCGACAGCAATGTGAGAGAGGCCTTAAGTCGCATTGTGACCGAAATTGTGCGCTCGTACCCTAAGCTTGACGGCATACAGTTTGATTATATCCGTTATCCTGATGTGCATCCGCACTATGGATATACGGAAAGTAACATCAAACGTTTTAAACAAGCCAGCGGCGTATCCGCAATCGACGATCAGAGCCCAGCGTGGAAAGATTGGAAACGCGCTCAAGTGACGGAGCTTTTAAAGATACTGATTGACAAAGCGCGGTTGGTAAATCCTAAGATCCAAATTTCGACGACAGGTTGCATGCCGTATTCGCGGGCGTACGCAGAAGCTTTTCAGGATTGGGCGATGTGGGTTGACAGTGGATTAATCGATTTTGTCACGGTAATGAACTATTCAGATAATCCCCAAGAATTCGCCCAGTGGAATCAGGCGATTAAAGCGAAGGTCAAGGATTTTACAAAAGTCAAAATCGGCGTGGGTGCATATAAATTTATCAACGCGCCCAGCGGATTTGAAGAAGAATTCCAAAGCTGTCAGGCTCATGCGTACAGTTGCGCGATTTTTCATTATGGCAGTGTGCAGGCAAGTCCGTTAATGCGTCAATTTTTAGAAAAGGAGTAATCTTATGGCAAAAAATTCAAAATATTTTTTCTGGCTTGGAATTATTTCGATTCTTGTCACCGGGCTTATTCATGGGATTGAGGCCCCGGACTGTTTTAGCGAAGCTGTTTATAAGGGTTGGCTTTTTTATGCAAACGCTTTGGGCGCTTTGATGGCGGCGGCTGGGATTTTTTATAAAAATCAATGGGGCTGGAAACTAGGGACGGTTATTGCCGTGGGGTCTATTTTAGGCTACGTCGCTAGTCGTACGATCGGTTTACCTATGCTTGCCCCTGAGCCAGATGCGTGGCTTGAGCCTCTGGGTGTTGTTTCCTTGCTCGTCGAAGGATTGTTTGTTGTAGTCTTTGTTTTGCGAAAGAAAGAAAATTAAAAAGGTTATGTTAAAGCCAGAACTTTTGATGCCCGGCGGAGATTTGCAAAAAGTCAAATTTGCTTTTGCTTTTGGCGCCGACGCCGTGTATTTAGGCATCCCGCGTTTTTCGCTGCGTTCGAGGGAAAACGGGTTTAAAAGTTTTGAACAGGTCGCCGAGGCAGTCAACTATGCGCACGAGCTTGGCAAAAAAGCGTATGTCACGGCCAACATTTTTCCGCACAGCCACAAATTGCCTTCGTTTCCCAAATATGTCGCAGAGCTTTTGAGGCTTTGCCGGCCGGACGCGTGGATTATTTCCGACCCGGGGCTGATTATGCTGATGCGCGAAAATTTTCCCGACGAGGTCATCCATATTTCGGTGCAGGCAAACACGATCAACTC
>JAYRHV010000022.1:0-6699 GCA_041907165.1 Candidatus Omnitrophota bacterium
GGCTAACCTGCGGCTTTTGTACGCCTACATGTTTGGTCATCCGGGCAAGAAATTGCTTTTTATGGGCAATGAATTCGGCCAATGGGGCGAGTGGCAGCATGAAAACAGCCTTGACTGGCATGTCTTGCAATATTCGCAGCATGGCGGGATTCAGAGCCTTGTCCGGGACTTGAATCATCTGATGTGCTGTCAGCCGGCTTTGCATAATTTTGATTTTCAGTGGTATGGCTTTGAGTGGATTGACCATGGCGATTGGCAAAACAGCATTTTGTCGTTTGTGCGCAAAGCTCTGTCGCCTAACGATAATATCGTGGTCGTTTGCAATTTTACTCCGGTTACCCGTTATCAGTACCGCATTGGGGTACCTGACGCAGGATATTGGCAGGAAATTTTTAACAGCGATTCTCAATTTTACGGCGGTGCCAATATTGGCAACGTCGGTGTTCAATCAGATAATATATCTTGGAATGGACGAGAGTCGTCAATATCGTTGACGATTCCGCCTCTGGGTGTCTTGTTTTTGAAACGGGCTTGATAAAATTTTACAGAAGATCTTTTTCTTTCTAATCTCATGGCGGATAAAATGAAAAAGTTTGTTTGTTTGCATGGCCATTTTTATCAGCCGCCCCGCGAAAATCCGTGGCTTGAAGAAATTGAAATTCAAGACTCGGCCCATCCTTACCGCAACTGGAATGAACGGATCACGGCAGAATGTTACGCCCCTAATTCTGCCTCACGTATTCTCGACGACAAGGGCAATATTCGTGACATCGTCAACAATTATTCTAAAATGAGTTTTAATTTTGGCCCCACGCTTTTGGTGTGGCTGCAACGCTTTGCTCCGCATATTCACGACGCTATTATTGAAGCGGACAAGGTCAGTTTAGGGCATTTCTCAGGACATGGCGCTGCAATCGCGCAGGCGTATAATCATATGATTTTGCCTTTGTGCAATGAGCGTGACAGGCGGACGCAAGTTGTCTGGGGGATTGCAGATTTTGTTTCACGGTTTCACCGAAAACCCGAGGGGATGTGGCTTCCCGAAACAGCGGTTGATACCGCGACCTTGGAAATGCTCGCCAAGATGGACATCAAGTTTACAATTCTTGCCCCCAGACAGGCCAAGCGATTTCGTAAAATCGGGGACAAGAATTGGACGCAGATCAAAGACGGCGCGATCGATGTTCAGCAGCCGTATTTATGTTCATTGCCATCGGGAAAAAATATTGTGCTGTTTTTTTATGACGGGCCGATATCGCATGATATTGCCTTTGGCGGTTTGTTAAGTAACGGAGAAAATTTTGCCAACCGCATTTACAGTTTATTCCCCAAAGATACCGACCATCCGCGCCTTGTCCACGCGGCAACCGACGGGGAGACTTTTGGGCATCATCACCGCTTTGGCAATATGGCTTTGTCATATTGTTTTTATCTAATTGAGTTACAGAAGCATAGTCAGTTGACGATTTATGCTGAGTATTTAAGCCTTTATCCGCCGACGTATGAAGTTGAAATTCATGAACGCTCCTCGTGGAGTTGTGCGCACGGGGTTGAGCGCTGGAAAAGTGATTGCGGTTGCAAGATCGCAAGCAACGGTTGGCACCAGAAGTGGCGCGAGCCTCTGCGTGAAGCTTTAGACTGGCTGCGGGATATGGCTGCCCCGATTTTTGAACGGGAGATGTTGAGATTTTCTCAAGACCCGTGGGCTGTGCGTGACCACTATATCGACGTTATTCTTGATCGTTCGCAGATGTCGGTCGAGAAATTTTTTACAAGGCATTTGCAAAGTTCGATGTCCAAAGACGACAAGATCAAGGCGCTGAAGCTCTTTGAGATGCAGCGGCATGCGATGTATATGTACACCAGTTGCGGCTGGTTTTTTGATGAAATTTCGGGTATCGAAACGGTCCAGATTCTGCGTTATGCGGCGCGGGTTATTCAACTGGTCAAAGAAATTTCGGGAAACGACCTTGAAGAAGATTTTTTAAAGCGGTTGGAATTAGCTGCTGGCAATATTTCCGAATACAAAAACGGTGCTGAAGTTTATAAGCGTTTTGTGAAGCCTTCGAGCATCAGTCTGCTTAATGTCGGTGTGCATTTTGCGATATCGTCTGCGTTTGAAAAGTTTCCTGAGACGGCGCATATCTATTGTTATACGATCCGCACCATTGTTTCCCATGAGTATGAGATCGGCAAACAGAGGCTTTTGATCGGGCGGGTGCAGATACGCTCGCTTGTCACATGGGAAGAAATCGAAGTAGATTTTTCGGTGCTTTATTTTGGTGATTACAATTTAAACGGCGGTGTACGCGTGCATGAAAGTGAAGAAGCGTTTAAAAAAATGCACTCTTTGCTGCATGATTATTTTTCGCGCAGCGATATCCCTGAAGTCATTGGACTAATGAATAAATATTTTGGCCAGCATAACTATTCGCTGTGGGACCTTTTTAGAAATGAACAGGGCAAAGTGCTCAATCAGATTTTTGAATCGACGATGGATGTCATTGCGGCTAATTTTAGGGAAATTTATGAACACTATTATCCTCTGATGCGCATCCGTCCGGATCTTAAAATTCCGCTTCCCAAAGCACTGGCCATGACCGTCGAATTTGTTTTGACGCGCGATATGACAACTGTTTTGGAAAACGACTTTTTGGATTTAGACAAGCTTGAGCGAATTGCACAAGAGATCCGCCGCTGGACATTTACACGCGACAAGGAAAACCTCGGGTTTGTGGCCAGCAAACGCATTGAGAAGCTGATGACCCAATTTTATGCTAATCCACATGATATTGATTTGGGACGGACCATAGCCACGGTTTTGCGGATTTTGCGTATGCTTTCTTTAAACCTTGATTTATGGAAAACTCAGAATCTTTATTTCGCTATGACGCGGACCATTTATCCTGCCATGCAAGAAAAAATCAAAAATGGGAACACCAACGCCCAAGACTGGGTGGCCGGTTTTGAGAATCTGGGCCGATACTTAAAAGTCGCTGTTAATTAAACAATTTTTTTTAAGGAAAATATATGCTGAAACGCTCTAGTGGTATTCTTTTGCATATTTCATCTTTGCCGTCCTTTGGCGGAATCGGGGATTTTGGCCCGCAGGCGTATGACTTTGTCGATTTTTTGCGCAGCGCCAAACAAAAGTATTGGCAAATTTTACCTCTTAACCCAACGGACTTGGTTTACGGCAATTGTCCATACAGCAGTCCATCTGCTTTTGCGCTTAATACTTTGTTTATCAGTCCAGAGTTTTTGGTCAAAGACGGATTGCTGAAAAAAGACGAGTTGGATGCGTTTTTGCCGCCGGTAAGGCAGGATAAGGTGGATTATTTAACTGTCATTAAGCAAAAGAATCATCTGCTTGAACAGGCGTTTGGACGTTTTAAAAATACCAAACTCGAAGAAGGTGATTTTGCTAGTTTTTGTGCTGAAAATAGTTATTGGCTTGATCCGTATGCCCAATTTGTCATTCTTAAAAAACGTTTTAATGGGATGATTTGGAGCGATTGGCCGCAAGACTTGCGTGATCGAAGCGAAGGTATTTTAAGTGAATTGCGCGCTAAATTTCCTGAGGAGATTAAAAGGATCAAGTTTTTTCAATTTCTTGCTTTTAAACAGTGGTCATTGCTGCGTGCCTATTGCATCAAGAATCAAATTCAAATAATCGGAGATATCCCAATTTATGTCAATGAGGACAGCGCAGACGTCTGGAGCAATCCAGAGATTTTTAAATTGGATGAAAAATTAAAACCTGTTTTTGTCGCCGGTGTCCCGCCGGATTATTTTAGCAAGACCGGCCAGCGTTGGGGTAACCCTGTGTATGACTGGGAAAAACTTAGAAGTTGCAATTACTGCTGGTGGACTAAACGTATTGAACACAATTTGAAATTATTTGATGTGGTGCGGATTGATCATTTCCGCGGGCTTATGGAATATTGGGAAATCCCAGCTTTGGAAAAGACTGCCATTAACGGTCATTGGGCCAAAGGGCCGGGGGAGGATTTTTTATCTTATTTGCATAACGCTTATACGCAGTTGCCGATTATCGCTGAGGATTTGGGCGTTATCACTGAGGATGTCACCTTAGCGATGAAAAAATTTGATCTGCCGGGGATGAAAGTTTTGCAGTTTGCTTTTAACGGAGATTTGAAGCATCCGTATTTGCCAGATAATTTTTCGCCGCAGTGCATTGTTTACACAGGAACACATGATAATAATACGACCAAGGGGTGGTTTCGCAAAGATGCGGCAGACTATGAAAAGAAATTCTTAGCGACTTATTTGAAAAAAGAAATAACAGAACATAACGTAGCCAGTCACTTTATGGCAATTGCCTTGCAATCCGTCGCTGTTTTGGCGATCATTCCTTTGCAGGATGTCCTTAACCTTGATGAAACAAGCCGTATGAATATTCCCGGGACAGTATTAGGAAATTGGGAATGGCGCTTTTGTCGAGAAAATCTCACCAAAGAGGTGTCTTTAAACCTTGCGCTTTTAACAGACCAGACACGACGCTTTATTCCTTGAGCCAGAACAGCGAGTGTGTTAAGATTTTTTATGAAAAATATTCTATTACTGATTTTATTAATGTGCGTTTCTATGTTTTTGGGTTGCAGTTTTCATCAAAAGCCAAAAACACTTGCTCTGGTTGCAGACACTTCCCCATTAGATCAAACTAGAGTATTTCAAAAAGAAAAACTCTCTGTAGGGGGTAATCTTCTGGTCGTTCCTTTTAGCGCCGGTGAGAATGTTGAGGCCAGCGATCAACTGGACCGTGTTTCTTTGATGATTGTCAAAGGTATTTCTGATCTGTTAGGTAAAACCGACAAGCCTTTTAAAGTTCTGGTCGAGAAAGATGCGCAAAACGCAGATTTTGTTATCAAGGGACGCATTGTCCAGATGCAACAGAAGAGTCCCTTTCATAAACCGTGGGAAAAAAAGTTAAGCAAGTACATCCTAAGAGTTGAAGGGTCTGTCCTTGGGGTGCAGGATGATGAGATATTAGCTAAATTTTCTAAAATAGAAGATGCAAATAGTCAAACCGAAATTTTTGAGACTTTGGGTTATCAAATCGGCGAGCAGATAGGTCACTTTTTGTTGACCAGCGCACGATAGATTTTGAGAGGGCAGTAGTTGTGATTGTCGTAACTGGCGGGGCAGGATTTATCGGAAGCTGTATTATCGCAAAACTCAATACATTTGGTTGGGGGGATATTGCTGTTGTTGATCATGTTGAAAGCAATGATCCCAAAAATGAAAATTTAAAAAAAAAGCGTTTTGCTGAATATTGGGATAAGGCGGATTTTTTAAAAAAGATTCTGACGGATACGGTTGACCCTAAAGTTGAAAGTATTGTTCACATGGGCGCCTGCAGTGACACGACGGGAACGGACGCCAATTATTATGAAGAAAATAATTTTTTATATACCAAATATTTGGCAGAATGGTGTTTGAAGAAAGGTGTGCGTTTTATTTATGCCAGCTCAGCGGCTACGTATGGAGATGGTGCCCAAGGATATCATGACGATGAGGCGACAATTCGCCGTTTAAAGCCGCTAAATTTGTACGGGGAGTCTAAGCAAAAATTTGATTTGTGGGCGCTAGACCATCATCTGACAGATAAAATGGTTGGCCTTAAATTTTTTAATGTTTTTGGGCCTAATGAATACCATAAAGGTGAGATGCGCAGCGTTATTGCCAAATCCTATGGAAAAATCATGGCGACAGGAAAGATAGGCCTTTTTAAATCGTATCATCCTGATTTTAAGGATGGCGAGCAAAAGCGGGATTTTATTTATGTTAAAGATGCCGTAGATGTTATTATTTATTTCTTAGAAAATCCGCAAATTGGCGGTATTTTTAATTTGGGGACCGGTCGAGCGCAGACGTGGAATGAGTTAGCCCTCGCGCTTTTTAATGCTGTCGGGAAAACGCCCAGTATTGAATATATCGATATGCCAGAACATTTACGGGGGCGATACCAATATTTTACACAAGCGGATATGACAAAATTACGAAACACGGGATATACAGAGCCTTTTCTTAATCTTGAGCAAGCAGTCAAAGATTACGTCGAATATTTAAAAATAAACGGACACTATTAATCATGCCTCCCTTTGTTATAGTTTTAGCGATTTTTATCGTGCTGACTTTTGTTGTTGGGGTATCTTTTCTTTTTCGGGGCTATTCGACTGTTGGGGACAGTAACAAATTATCGCCCACAAGTGATCTTGAAAAAGCAAAAGCAGATTTAAAACTTGCCAATGCCGAAACCGAAAAATTACGTGCGCAGGCCAACACGCTAGCCGTCCAATTAGAAGAGATGAAGGGCAAATGCACATGGGCAGAAGAGAATGTCAAGGCGTTAGAAGGGATGCTCAACGAAAGTTCGCAGGCACAGTCGCGCATAGAGCAGATGGAAAAAGATTTGAGCTTTTTGTCTCAAAAAGCTGATGCCCAAGCGCGGGAAGCATTTGATGTCATTACCCGTTTAGCTGCGGAAAGTGAAAGTTTGCAAAACACGCTTGCTCAAAATGCTACGGCTGCAAAAGCTGACGATTTAAACAAACTTAGAGACGAAAATCAAAAACTTAAAATTCAAATTGAAGGGTATGATAATAAGGTCAAGGATTTAGAGGCTTTGGTCAATTCATCCCAGCAAGCGGCAAGTTCTTTGGCAGCTGTGCAAGA
>JAYRHV010000023.1:0-1941 GCA_041907165.1 Candidatus Omnitrophota bacterium
CTTCTAGAAGATATTTACTCTTATTCTCTGGAATTTTAACAGGATATTGTCCTGTAAAACAGGACGAACAAAAATCTTTGCTGCTTTTCATAACGCCCAACATCCCCTCAAGGCTTAAATATTCGAGCGAATCGACTTCAATAAATTTTGCGACTTCTTTGACCGTTTTATTCGCGGCAATCAGCTCCTCGCGATCTGGAAAATCAATGCCATAAAAACAGGGGGAAATAATCGGCGGACAACTGATCCGCATATGGATTTCTTTGACCCCCGCCTGCCGCAAAACCTCAATACGGTTGCGGCTGGTTGTCCCGCGAACAATCGAATCCTCGACGACAACAACACTTTTGCCTTTCAAAATATCGCGAATGGGATTAAGTTTAACCCGTACACGAAAGTCCCGGATAAATTGGGTCGGTTGTATAAACGTCCGGCCGATATAGTGGTTGCGGATTAAACCGATTTCAAAAGGAATATTTAATTTTTGCGCATAGCCTAAGGCCGCGTACATGCCTGAATCAGGGATCGGCATGACAAAATCCGCATTTACAACCGGATGCTCAATGGCCAGCTGCTCGCCTAAACGCTTGCGCACATTATAAACATTGTCGTCAAAAATATGGCTGTCCGGCCGAGCAAAATATACATTTTCAAAAATGCAATGGGCTTTATTCCCTTTTTCACGGCCCGGCAAAAACGTCGACTCAAGCTTATCGCCTTTAATAATCACGATTTCGCCCGGCTCAATCTCGCGAACAAACTTCGCTTTCATAATATCCAAAGCAGAGCTTTCGCTGGCTAAAACATAACTATTCTCGAGCTTCCCTAAACACAAAGGCCGAAAACCTTTGATATCCCGCGCGCCGACAATCGTGTCACCGATCAAAAAGACAAGCGAAAAAGAACCTTCCAATTGCGAAAGCACCTCGCGAAACCATTGCTTATAATCGCCGTTTTTGGTCCGCGCCAGAAGATGAACGATGATCTCAGAGTCCATCGAAGTCTGAAAAATCGATCCCTCATCTTCAAGCTTTCGATAAAGCTCTTCTGTGTTGGTCAAATTTCCGTTGTGGGCAATCGCCAAGGGAAGCTTGCGATGAATGACTAAAAATGGTTGGATATTTTTAAAATTACTCGATCCTGTCGTCGAATAGCGGCAGTGGCCGATAGCCACAGATCCTTTAAGCTCATCGAGCGAATTGACCGGCACTGCGTCGGCAACTAAACCGGGATTTTTGACTAAGTGGATGTCTCTGCCGTCAAACGAGGCGATGCCAGCCGCCTCTTCGCCGCGATGTTGCAGCGCATACAAACCCAAAAAGGCGATCTTCGCGGCATCTTTGTGATTGGAAATACCAATAATACCGCACATAAGTCAACTCCTAAAGATCTCAAAATGATTTAATGATAAAAGGCTCGCAAAGAACTTCAACGAACCTCACAGGTGCTGTTTTTTTTGATCGTATTGGCTTTATAGTAATTTTGCAACGAACAAACCGTTGTCGGCTTGGCAATCATCGCTTCGATGCCATTGACTGCCGCCCAAGCGCCTTGCAAAGTGGTAATGCAGGGAACATTGTGTAAAATCGCCTCAGCCCGTATAGAACGCATATCGGATTGGCTTTTCTTACCTGACGGTGTGTTGATAATCAAGTTTATCTCATTTTTTCGGATCAATGTCAATAAATTGTTTTTGCCCTCGTCGTGCTTATCGACGATTTGGGCGTCAACCCCGCTGGATTTAAGGACCTTGGCGGTCCCGCGGGTGGCAATGATCGAAAATCCGATATCTAAAAGTTTTTTAGCCAAAAACGCGACGTTACGCTTGTCCTCGTCCTTGACGCTGATAAAAATCTTTCCGCTTTTGGGCAGCGCCGCATTCGCACAGACCTGCGACTTGGCAAACGCTTCGCCAAAATTTGACGCAATGCCCATGACCTC
>JAYRHV010000024.1:0-9637 GCA_041907165.1 Candidatus Omnitrophota bacterium
ATCCAGTAATAAGCGGCGGAACAAGGGTTGGAAAAATCACTTTTGAAAAAACCTGCCAACGGTTGGCACCCAAACTCATCGCCGCGTCTTCCAATTCGCCGTCCAGCTCTTGTAAAACCGGCTCAATGGTCCTGACGACAAACGGCAAACCGATAAAAACAAGCGCCAAGACAATCCCTAAAACACTGTAGGCCGATGGGATCCCAAGCGCGTACAAATATTTTCCGATCCAACCGTTTTGCGCGTATAAAGAGGTAAGCGCGATACCGGCGACAGCCGTCGGGAGGGCCAAAGGAAAATCCACCAACGAGTCAATGATTTTCTTCCCCGGAAATTGATAGCGCGCCAAAACCCATGCAATTAAAAACCCAAACACCACATTAACTAATCCAGCAAAAAAACTGGCACTAAAACTTAAACGATAAGCCGCTAAAGTCCGGGGGTTTGTGATCGTTTGCGCAAAATGCTCCCACCCCATTGTTGAGGTCTTTATAAAAAGCATCGACAAAGGAATAAGCACAATCAAGCATAGGTAAAAAATCGTATACCCTAAAGCAAGATTAAAACCGGGAAGCGTAGATTTTTGTTTAAGTAAAAACATAAATATTCTTAGTCGTCTTGGGCGTAACCTTCTTAAAGCGAACTTAGAACCTAGCGGCGTCTTCTTTTAATTTAGGAAAGGCGCCATAGGTTCTTGTGAGCGAAAGAAGGTTACGCCCAAGACGACTATTGCCTCTGTTTTATTGATAAATCTGGTCAAACGTTCCTTTATCCGCAAAATGCGTTTTTTGCGCTTTTTGCCAGCCGCCAAAAACCTCATCAATCGTAAACAAACTCACCGGCTGGAATTTATCCGCGTATTTTTTAGCGATTCCTTGCGAGCGCGGACGATAATAATTCTTGGCCGCGATTTCTTGACCTTCGTCGGAATACAGATAATTTAAATATTCTTCAGCGGCTTTTAATGTCCCATGGCGTCCGGCATTGCGCTCGACAACAGCAACAGGCGGCTCAGCCAAAATACTGACAGACGGAATGACAATTTCAAATTTATCTTTTCCTAATTCATTAACAGCCAAATACGCTTCATTTTCCCAAGCGATCAAAACATCGCCAATACCGCGCTCAACAAACGTCGTTGTCGAACCACGCGCGCCAGAGTCTAAAACCTGCACATTTTTAAAGATTGCTTTTAAAAACTCCTGTGCCTTAGCTTCATCGTTATTCCACTTTTTTAACGCATACCCCCACGCCGCTAAATAATTCCACCGCGCACCGCCGGAAGTTTTGGGATTTGGGGTGACCACGTTGATGCCCGGCCTTACCAGATCATCCCAATCCTTGATATTTTTAGGATTCCCTTTTCGCACCAACAGAACAATCGTCGACGTATAAGGCGAACTGTTATTGGGAAGATGCGACTGCCACTTTGTCGAAAGAAGCCCTGATTTTTCGGCGATCGAATCAATGTCATAGGCTAAAGCGAGCGTCACAACATCCGCATCCAATCCGTCAATCACAGCACGGGCCTGTTTGCCCGAGCCGCCGTGGGATTGGTTGATTTCAAGCGTTTCTCCTGTTAAATTTTGCCAATGCTTAATGAATGCCTTATTATATTCTTCATAAAGCTCACGCGTCGGGTCATATGAAACATTTAGAAGCACTTTTGATTTTGCGGCATAAGCACTCTCCAAACTTGCCACAAAAATCACAAACGATAAAACAATCCAAAATATTTTACGCATTTTTTTCCTCAAATTAGTAAGAAACCTGAAAACGGGTTAAAATAACATCTTCGGTTCTGCGATTGCCGACGGTTGCGCCGCCATCAAATTTGGTCTGCTCAAAACCCAGAGAAACCCGATAGTTTTTGCACAAATACCAATTCGTCCCAACACCCCACGCATCCGCACCAGAAACCGATGTGCTAAGGCTGGCAAAACCGCTGTCAAAAATACTATTGTCAATCGACAAATGGCCATACCGGGCAACAACATCCAGCGCGCCCCACGTGCCTTTGGCCAGATCAAAATTATTGCGCGGTGTCACCCCTTTATAAGTTGCGGCCTCACCGGTCAAAACATAATTTCCAGAAACTTGCCATGCCGTGTTTTCAAACGTTTCGCGGACAATAGTCCCGCCGCTGGTGCGGGCAACTTTTTGATTCGACTGGACATATTCTCCCAAAAACCCTAAAGAGCCATTATAAAAAGAAACTTGCGGCGTCAGGCGGGCATGCAGTCCGTCGGCATTGACACCCGAGTTATAACTAAAAATACTTGCTTGGCCCGTCGATTTATATGTCGGAATCGTCGTGCCTTCATTATGTCCAAAAGATCCGGCTACCCCTAAACTGAAACCTTTGGCAAATTCTGGCCCTTTATTTTTAAACGGCGAAACAAAAATACGGCCGACAATATCTTTGTCATTGTTATTGTCCACGTCTTGACCGGTTGCGCTGGCTAAATCGGCGGAACCATTAAAAATACCAACGTTATAGTTGACCGTTTCCTTAAGAAGATCTCCCGACAACTGAAAACCAACTTCACGATTTGGTACCAAATTGCTGGTCAGGCCAATTTCGACAAAATTATTGGCCGAGTCCGACTGGAGGCGTTCCAAACCAAAAGGAACCTTGAATTTTCCGCCCTTAAGCTTGAGGACCGGCGAAAATTTGATTTCGCTATACGCATCGACGAGCGTTGCAGCCCCGCTGCCAAAATCCGGCATAATATAAAAATCAAAAATCTTACCAACCGTGCCGTCAAAAATAAGGCGAGCCCGACGGACAGAAAATGTGTCATTGACGCCAAGATTTTTTTTGTCATAAAAAAAGAACCGACTGTCCGCCTGCACATACCCGCGAAGCTTTAACTTAAAACTATCATCGGCGCTTTTGATGCTAAACCCATCTTTGATATTAGCTGTAATAATCGGGGTGTCAGATGTCTTCTTTGCTTCCTCTTCTTTTTTTACTTCCAGTTGCCGTTTGAGAACAGCGATTTCTTGCTCTAAACTTTCAAGGCGCTTTTCGACTGCAGCTGTCGAAGAAGAATCCGATACTCCTAGAGATCCTGATGGCTCTGGCCCGTCGGACGCCCAGACTTTTAATGAAAAAACTCCTGCTAAGATCCCCAGTGCTGCCAAAAATAACTTAAACTTTTTCATTTCCTTCTCCTTTTAATATTTAAAATTAAATTTGATAATTTAAATTTTTTGCTAAATTCTTACTCTCGGTTCGTTCAAGGACATCTTCTAAACTTGTTGTATCTAAAATATTGGCGATCGCATCCCGCACATCCTTCATTACGAGGCGTATGCCACAACAACTTTCATCGCGGCATTCATCACATTGATGATATGCCGTCTTGCTGACACAAGCGACCGGAGCCAGAGGACCATCCAATATTCTAACTATCGGCCCGATCATAATGTCACTGGGGGCCTTAGATAATGAATATCCTCCCCCTTTGCCTTTTTTGCTTTCCAATAAACCACTTTTTTTTAAGTCCAACAGAATAGTTTCCAAAAATTTCTTCGGGATCCTCTCCTGTGTGGCTAAATCAGAAATAAGCACAGGTCCCTGATTATATTTTTTTGCCAAATATATCAGAGCGTTTAAACCGTATTTTGTTTTCTTGGAAATCATATTGTCTATAATCCCTATGGACTTTATAGAGAATAACAAGAATTAAATTTTTGTCAAGGATTTTTTTAAAAATTCTTTTTGAAAAGATATAAGTGGTTGAAGAAAAACAAGTTAATGCAGAAAGAAATTTCTTCCCAACAAATACGCTACCGCCGAAATCGAGGCTGCGCAAGGAATAGTGATAATCCACGCCCAAATAATACGGCCAGCAACACCCCAACGCACTGCACTTAACCGGCGCAAAGACCCCACCCCCATAATCGCACCGGTAATCGTGTGTGTTGTACTAACCGGTATCCCTAAAGAAGATGACGTAAACAAAGTCACAGCAGCGCCCAACTCAGCGCAAAATCCATCGACAGGCCGCAACTTAGCAACTTTTTGCCCCATGGTTTTAACAATGCGCCAACCGCCAAACATCGTCCCAAAAGAAATCGCGCTATAACAGGCGATGACCACCCAGCCGGGGACATAAAATTCTTTTCCCAACAGCCCCGCGCTAAACAAAAGACTCGCGATAATCCCCATTGTTTTTTGCGCGTCATTACCCCCGTGGCCCATGCTGTAAAATGCGGCTGACACCAACTGCCCTTTGCGAAAAAGATGATCGACTTTGGCCGGTAGACTGCGGCGAAAAATCCAATGGACCGCAATCCCAAATAAAAGACCCAAAGAAAGCCCGACAATAGGCGAAACAAAAATAAACGTGACCGTTTTCAAAATTCCTTGAGAAACAAGCGCGTGAGGCCCAGATTTGACTAAAGCCGCGCCGATCATCCCGCCGATGAGAGCATGCGAAGAGCTCGTCGGCAAACCAAAATACCACGTAATAATATTCCAACCGCAGGCGCCGATCAAAATCCCAAAAACAACCGCTTGATCGATAATCGCAATGTCGATAATCCCTTTACCTATCGTATTGGCCACATGATGGCCAAAGAAAAAATACGCGGCCAAATTAAAAAACGCAGCCCAGATTACGGCCAGACGCGGCGAGAGAACGCGCGTTGAAACAATTGTCGCAATGGAATTGGCCGAATCGTGAAATCCGTTTAAAAAATCAAATAAAAGCGCCAATACAATTAAAAAAATAATAGTTTCTGTCATAGTTTAAGCTTGCTTAACAAGAATCGATTCAACGACATGCGCAACATCTTCGCAAATGTCTAGAATTGTCTCCGCGTCTTCATAAATTTCTTTCCACTTGATGATGGCAATTGCGTCTTTTCCCGTCTCAAAAAGCTCCATAATGACCGCATCCCGCAGAGAGTCCCCGACATTTTCCAGCCGATTGACTTCAACGCAGGACTCAAGGATAGACTTGGAATTTTTCATCGAGCTTAACCCCTTGACTGCCGCCGCAACAGCCCAAACCGACTCTTCAATAATTTTAGCAAAATCCATCAGATTCTTATTGCCGCCTTCGATTTTATAAATCTTAATCCGCACAACTAGAGCGTCGATCATATCGATAATGTCGTCGAGCTCTTTAGTCAACGCATGGATGTCTTCTCGGTCAAATGGCGTGATAAATGTTTTGTTAAGCCGCTCCATAATCTCATGACAGGCCTCATCGCCCTGATGCTCTAAGATCTGGATGCGCTTAAAATGCGCTTCGGAAATGACTCCCGGCGCCGCCGCAATTTCTTTCAAAGTTTTAGCCGCCTCAACAGCATGGTCGACTTGCCTATTGAAAAGTTCAAAAAAATTAAAATCCGTTGGCAAAAATTTAAAAAACATAGATTTCTCCTTTAAATACATGCGGTTTAATGCCGTCAGCTATAAATCATTATGCCTTGTTATCCGATAAAATCAATTTCTTTCTTGAGCAACAATTCGGCGGTTTTGGATCTTTAATAGACCTTGGCCTTGCCCGACAAAGATTTTTTCTTGTCCAATAGGCAAAAAGACAAGCGACGGGTTGTAGATCAAATCAAATTTATTAAATTCTGGACCAATCGTCGCTAAATTCTTGGGATTATTGATTAATTGCTCGGATAAATTCGATAACTTGTAACTGTCTTTAATCATTTTATAAAAAATAATTGTGCTTAAAGATTCGTATTTCTTGGCCATCTCTTTGGGCCATTGCTCAAAATAGTCCAGTTCCATGTTTGCATGAAGGTCCTTGAGGGTCATCGCCAAAGAATCTTTAAAGTGCTCTTGCGCTTTAAGATAGGAACCTGCCTTAAAATAAGCAACCCCCAAATCATAGTGCAACCAAAAATGCTTTGGCTCAAGCCTGATGGCTTTATTAAAATATTCAATCGCTTGGGTGGCATCGCCAAGATAATAGTCACATATCGCAATCATCGCATACGCGCGGCTTAGCGTCACAGATTGCTCAACAAAATTAAATTTCATATAATAGGGAATCGTGCCAATAAAGGCTTGATAATATTTCTTGGCAAGACGAAACTTTTTTTGATCAAAAGAAGCCAAGTGATTCAAATAAATGGGTACGTAAACCGCCTCATCTTGCAAATAATTGACTCTGGCCAAATGTGCCATTTGAGAATTGATAGTCGCGGCTAAACATAATGCCATACAGGCATATAGAAAAACCATTCTTTTTATCACGCGCTTCTCTCCTTGGCCCAAAACCATACCAGCAACACCCACATCATAAATAAAACAATAGCTAAAGCAACCGAAATGACCAGCACTCCGGACGGCTTGTAACATAGATAAATTTCATTATCGCCCGGCGGCAAGCGCATGGCTTTAAAGGCCATATTCGCCCGATAAACCACGGCCGGCTGTCCATTGATAAAAGCTTGCCAACCTTTATGGTAGTTGTCAGTATAAACCAAAAACTTCTCGCCGGGATATTGCGTCTGAATTTTAATCGAATTGACATCAAAATACGTGACCTTAAAAGCCGCCGAAGGCCCGTGGATAACCGTAACAGGTGTTGAAAGCGTCCGTTGCTCGGGTCTGATCAAGCCGGTTAATTCCCGCATATCTTTTTGAGCAGAAACCAAAGCCACGTTACGGTCTTCTCTAATATTAACGACAAGGTCTTCTAAACGTTCATCGTTCTTCAAAACATCTATCGCATCATAAATATAAAATTTATTGGCCGTGTACTTTTGCAGATCCTCAAAAGGGACCTTGAGCGTCAAATCATAGGACCAAAATGTCGGAAAACCGTTTTCAAAAAACCGTGAAGCATCTTTCATCGTTATCCGCCAGCTGGCGGTGTCATCGTTTCCGACGATACGCGAAGAGACAGAGCGCGTATAGGCAAAAACAGGTTTAACAGAAGGCGCCTTAATCGCTTGTTCTATAAAAGCCTTGTTTGTGTAGCAACATGCCAAGATCCCCCGCTGATTATGGTCTGCGATGACCTGCATGGGCTGAAAAATAATACTCAAAAATAATAAAACTGTTAACCCCGCTTCATTCTTGCCCGTGTGGTCAAAAATAAACAAAAGCCAAAACAACAGGCTAAACGCCAGCGTCGCATACGAAAAATAAGCGACATGCGTCTGGCGCAAAAGAAAGATTCCAAGGCCAAAGTGTACTATCAAAACAAAAAATAAAAATAAAGCGCGTTTTTTGCCGACGAGTGATTTTCGATTATTAAAAAACACGCGCATCTGCTCGGACGCCAGCAAAACAACAGCCGCGATAAAAAACGCGAGAAAAAAGTGCATGTTGCGTATTAATCTAAAATATGAAACATGCTCGAAGAGAAAACGGTGAAACCCTGCGGCAGAAGTCATCATCAAAAAAAACAGCGGCAATGCCGTCAGAGCGCAGATCGCCAGCACTTTGTTTATCCGAACCGCGGCGCCTAGAATCAAAACAATATAGATAAACAAAGAAACATAAAAAAAACAATCATCGCCATATTGGACAAGGTCAAAATTCGAATAAAGATCTTCGAGGTCCATGCGGCCCGAAAATCCATTTTTGGCAATTCGTTCATAATTATTAAAATAGACACCCGTCTTTTGATTAACGTCCTCATTGCGAAAGGGGGCGACGATTTCTTGGTGAGCAGTGCTCTGGTAGGCCAAAAAGCCGGGCATAAAGCTAAGGACAAGGACGCCTAAGGATACCACAACCATGACAATATGCGTTTGGACAAAACGCATTGTGGATAGGACAACCTCTTTGGCCGCAGAAAAATAAAAAATAATGACCAGCGGCATCAGAATAAGAAACACTGTCAAAAAATAAAACGGTAAATAGGAGGTCAAAATAATTGCCGCCGAAAAAATTATGCCTAACCACGAAAAAACCGCAGGTTTTTGTAAAAATGAAAATAAAAAATAAAAAAACCATATCCCCGGAATATACAAAAGCGGCGGATGGAATTGCGCATACACAGACAGGCTCAATGACGAGAATAAAAACAAAAGAAAAGCGCTATACGCGGCAGAACTATTTTTTAAAATCCGCTTGGCCAGCAGATAAAATCCCAGCTGTCCGACCCAAAAATACAAGGTGATCGAACACAAGAATGACTGATAAAAACTCAAACCCAGCGCATTAAAAAGAAAAATCAGCAGCCAAAATGGATTAAAAACTCCGACATAATTTAAAAAAATTTGCGTCGGCTCCCCCCACATCACAAACGGGTCCCACAATGGGAAAACGCCGAGCTTCAAATTATCAATATAAAACTTAACAACTGAATAAATGTGCAGCGTTTCAGAACTGATCAGTGCCCGCTGCGAAAAAATAGGATAAAAAAGAAAGCACCAGATCCCAAACGGAACAATGACCTTAAAAAAATTTTTTATTTTATTTTTCAATATGATGTCGAAAACCTATTGTATTTAAAAATCGTGCTAAAAAGTCATTATCCACTCTCCAAAAAACAAGTCAAGAGGCAAAATTAGCTTATACGTAAAACTACGTATATTTAAAAAAATAAAATATACTTTTTTAAATTTTTTTTGCTATACTGTTTTTCATTGTCGCGCATTAACCAATAGAGTTAAAGCATTTTTATTCATATTCAATGATCATGCAAAACGAAAAGCCGGCAGTTCTTCTTCTGTATCCTAAAACAGGGATGGACTTCGGTTCCACTATCGCCCCTCCACACGCTTTACTGACGATCGCCGCTCCGGTTCTAAAAGCCGGTTTTAGTGTTAAAATCCTTGACCAACGCGTTGAAGATATAACACCTGAGATCATGGACCGTTATTTATCGACCGATACGGTTTGTGTCGGCATCTCTTCGATGACGGGGACACAAATTCTTTACGCTCTTAAACTCGCGCAGATGGTGCGGGATTTGGTAGGTAACAAAGTGCCCTTGGTTTGGGGTGGTTGCCATCCGTCTGTCGCTCCCGAACAAACCCTTGCGCACAAAAATGTAGATATTGTCGCCATCGGCGAGGGCGATGAAACTTTTGTCGAACTCGTCGAAGCTTTGGCCCACAAACGCAGCCTTAAAAACATCAAAGGCATCATATACAAAGACGGGCCGACCTTTGTCAAGACAGACTGCCGTCCTCTTTTGGATGTCGAGTCTCTTCTGCCAACGCCTTGGGAACTGATTCCTGTTGAAAAATACATCCACCGCGATATGTACGTTAATTCCAAAACCCGCGTTTTAGACATCGGGCAGACCAGCCGCGGCTGTCCTTTTAACTGCGGATTTTGTTCCAGCGCGTCTTTGCGCGAGCGAAAATGGCGCGCCGTCTCTGTGGGCAAAACTTTAGCGCGCATTGAAGATGAAATCAAACGCTTTAACCTCGACGGCATATGGCTGCGCGATGACGAATTTTATATTAACCGCAAACGAGCTACAGACATTTGCCAAGGTTTTATTGACAAAGAATTTAACTTAAGCTTTTATACTTCCGGCACGCGCGCGGATGTTTTTATGAAAGCGTCAGACCAAGACATTGACATCCTCAAGCGATCCGGTGCCCATACTTTAAAGTTCGGCGCTGAATCCGGGTCTCAGCGTATCTTAGACCTGATGACCAAGGGCATCGTCGTGCAGCAGACCCTTGATTCCAA
>JAYRHV010000025.1:0-8001 GCA_041907165.1 Candidatus Omnitrophota bacterium
CTTTACTTTTGCCCAACGCGATTATAAACTAGAAAATTTCCTAAACGGCCAAAGCGCCCAAGCTGATCTTCCGGTTCAAGCGCTTGACCATTTGGATACAGAAATTTATGATAAACGTAGTGACGATTACAAAAAACATATGTTTCGCATCAGTTTAAAAAATGCAATAAAAGAAATTTATGACCAAGCTCATCATCAATAAAAAAGAATACGATCTGGATTTAAAAGGCCACGAAACCCTGCTTGAAGTTTTGCGGGACAAACTTTCTTTAACAGGGACTAAAACCGCCTGCGAAGAAAGCGAATGCGGAACTTGTACCGTCACAATAGACGGCAAAGCGGTCCTCTCGTGCATTACACTGGCGGCGAATGTCGAAGGTCGGGATGTGACGACGATAGAAGGCCTAGCCAAAGGCGACACCCTTCATCCGGTCCAACAGGCCTATGTCGATTACGGGGCAGTCCAATGCGGGTTTTGTATTCCGGGGATGATCATGTCCTCTAAAGCACTTTTGGACAAAAACCCTAACCCCACGCAAGAGGAGGTTGAATACGCTTTAGACGGAAATATCTGCCGTTGCGCTGGGTATCCCAAGATTTTTGATGCCGTGCACAAAGCCGGGGAGTGTATTAGAGCTGGCCAGACAAAGATCGAAACAGATGCTGACAAAAAAGAAAAATTCAAAAATACCATGGCCAAAGGAATAACGTACGAAGAATTTCTTAAACTTCAAAAATAAAACTTTATTACTAACCACCAACGTCTAACGACCGTTTTTATGAGCGTATCAATCAATTCTTCCCAAGACCCCATACACCTTAATCCCGTCGGAAAAAGTGTGCCGCGCATTGAAGGCAAGGGCATTGTTACCGGTCAGACAAAATATGTCTTTGACGTAAGTTTTCCGAATATGTTAGTCGGCAAAATGATCCGAAGTCCGTATCCTCATGCCCGTATTCTTAAAATCGACACCACGAAAGCAGAACAACTGCCCGGTGTGCGCGCGATTATTACGGCCAAAGACACGTACAATATCAAGTTTGGGTCTAATGAATATTTCTTTCCCCACACCGTCGATCAAATGGCCTTGGAATCTGAAAAGGTGCGCTATATCGGAGATGAGATCGGCGCGGTTGCCGCTGTCGATGAAGAAACCGCTCTTGAAGCGCTTGAACTTATCGAAGTCGAATACGAGCAATTGCCGTCCGTGACGGATGTTTTAGACGCCATGAAGCCCGGAGCGCCTCAAATCCACGAGGCGATGAATAATATCGGCGTTATTTTGCCGGTCAACTTTGGCAATCCTGACCGCGCGCTTAAAGAATCCTTTTTAGTCCGCGAAGATAAATTTTATGCCTCGGCTGCGGCCATGGCCGCGCTTGAACCGCATGTCTGTGTAGGTCTTTGGGAGACATTTTCTAACAAAATTACCTTGTGGGCATCGAGCCAAGCGCCGTTTAAATGCCGTGAGGCGCTGGCTAAGACATTAAAAATGGATTTAAACGATATCCGCGTCATCAAACTGGCCGTCGGCGGAGGCTTTGGGGGAAAATTGGAAATGCTCCCAATGGACTTTGCCGCGTGTCTGTTGTCCAAAAAAGCCGGCGGACTGCCGGTAAAAATTTGTTATAACCGAGAAGAGGAATTTTCCTTTTCCCGTCGCAAACACGCAATGTACTACAAGGTCAAAACCGGGGTAACCCAAGAGGGACTGATAACCGCGATGACAGGGGAGGTCATTGCCGACGGCGGGGCGTATTGCAGTTATGGCCCGACGGTCATGGCCGCGGCGATTATGCGGATTTTTATGGTTTACAAAATCCAACATTTTCGCATCAACGGTTACCGCGTTTATACCAACACCCCAATCAGTGGCGCAATGCGCGGGTTTGGCGGGGTGCAGTCGGGTTTTGCAATCGAGTCGCACATGGATCTTTTAGCCAAAGATTTAGGCCTTGATCCAATTGAATTTCGTCTCAAAAATATCACCACCCCCAATATGGTCACCGTCAATAAAATGATTTTGACAACCAACGGCCTTAAAGAATGTATTGAAAAAGCTTCCTCTGCTGCAGAGTGGACTGCAAAGCGCGGCAACAAGGATTATTTTAAAACCGGTATTCTTCGTCGGGGAATTGGCATCGGCATCGCCGCAGATGTCATGGGCTCAAAGATGTACAAGTCGCACGAAAGCGCCGGGGCGATTGTCAAAGTCGAAGAAGACGGGTCTGTTTATCTTTTTACAGGCGCCGCCGACACTGGACAGGGGTCGAACACCGCGCTTTCACAAATTACCGCACACGCTTTGGGTGTTAAATATGAACGGATCAAATGCACCTCGGGGGATACCGAAATAACACCCTTTGACACAGGCAGTTTTGCCAGCCGCGTTACTTTTATTTCCGGCAATTCGACTTTGCGCGCCGGCCATGATGCCAAAATGCAAATTTTAGAAATCGTCGCTCAAGAATATAAAATCGACATCAACGACCTTGACCTTGTCGCTGAAGAAGTCCTTAATAAAAAAACCAATACCGTCCTTATGAATTTTGATAAGGCCCTTGAACTTTGTTATTCTTTTAATTACGGTAAACAGATCATCGGCCGCGGCACTTATAATCCCAAAACAACGCCGATCGATTTTCGTACCGGCGAGGGAAATGTCTCTGGCAGTTATGGCTTTGAAGCGCAGATTGCAGAAGTCGAAGTCAACACCGACTCTGGCGATGTGCGGATATTAAAAATGTGGGACGCGCATGATATCGGCAAAGCGATTAACCCGCAATCGGTTGAAGCGCAGATTGAAGGGTCACTGGCCATGGGCATCGGCTACACGTTTACGGAAGATCTTCGTTTTAAAAACGGCCGCGTGGTCAATCCGAACTTTGCCAATTATCGTGTACCGCGCTCCATTGGGATTCCCCAAATGCACTCTATTCTCGTCGAGACAAACGACCCTGAAGGGCCCTATGGGGCCAAGGGGATGGGGGAGGCATCACTTTTACCGACCTCTGCGGCAATCGCCAATGCCATTGAAGATGCGTGCGGGGTGAGAATCAAAGAACTGCCTATCACGCCGGCTAAGATCATTGCCGGATTAAAAGCTTTAAATCATTCGTCATCATTTTAGGGAGACAAAATCATGAAAAAAATCAATTATTTTCTCTTAATGCTCCTCTTAATCTCCGTGTCCGGCTGTACTTTTTATGCCGTCGATGCGCAAGAAATCGTGATTGCCCCCTCAGGCAAAGTATCAACGGAACATGATGTCCAATATCTTGAAACCGTCAATGTCCCCTATGAAGTCATAGGCCATGTCACTGTCAACACCGAACGACGCAATAGCCTCGAAGAAGTCATTGAAAAAATGAAACGTCAAGTTGCCATTCTCGGCGGGGACGCGGTAACCAATATTATCCAAACCGACAAACCCAGCGCCATCGCACATGTCCGCACAATTTACACGGGTACGGTCATCGTCTTTAAAAATGCTCCCGCGCAAGCGACAGCGACAAATCCTGCAACAGAAAAGAATACTGGCGAAAATCTCAAATAATTTTTTTATTAATAATTTCAAGTTCTTGCGGAGTATTAAAGGAAAGCACACAACCTTCATCGTCTGTTTCGCAGTAATGCGTATCCTGCTTATACCGATGAGAAATGGTATTTAAGCCCGCATCGTCCGGCAAATTTAGAATTTCGTCACACAGAGAAATATTAAAGATTGGCGGATGGCCTTTTTGGCCATGAAAGGTTGGAACGAGAATCAAAGGCTTCTTTTCTAAAAACTCTCTGACTAAAATATTTACAGTTTCTATTTTTATTAAAGGAAGATCTACTGGCAAAAGGCCAACCGCTTGTACTGAGGGCCCAACATTTCGCACTCCTGCTTTAAAGGAAGACGTCTGACCCATTTTATAATCTTTATTATAGACAACCTTAATCTTGTTATGCTTTAATAGAAACGGTTGAATTTTATCTGCATTTGCACCCAAGACGACAATAATCTCGTCGAGATTACTAAAGACAAGCATGTCTTGTAAATGCGAAATAACAACCTCTTGCCCCCAAGGGGCTAGGGCCTTAGGGGAACCAAAGCGCGTGCTTAAACCACCGCATAAAAGGATGAGACTGATCATGCTTGCATTATATACTGTTTCTTCAAAACTTTTACGAGGTTTTAAACAATGACATTATTTTATATTCTTGTTCTTATCATGCTCGCCGGCGGCAGCGCTATTGCGTGGATATTAATTGCCGAAAAAAAGAAAGAATCCCCGCAACCAGAACAACCTAAGGCAACAAAAACCCAAATTTCGCCCAAGGAACTGCTGGGCCGGCTTGGGCTTGAAAATCCAAAATCTTTGGACAATAAAATCCCTCTGCCCGAACTTTTTAAAAAACCATCCCCAACAAACACACAACCCTTACCACAATCTGCAGCTATTGCCGCATCCACCCAAGCCCAAAGTGAACTTTCTCTAAAATATGATGAACTTTTAGCCGAACATAATGAACTAAAAGCTAAATACGCCAAAATTGAAGCTCTCTTTGCCGAAAAAAGCCTGAACCTTGAAAAATCTGAAAAAACATTGAGCAACGAACTAAAGAACCAAAAAGAATTTAACAAGCTAAAAGATATTTTAGAAAAAGAACTCAAAGACTCTAAAGATAAAATCAGCAGTCTGCAAGCAGATGTCCGAACTGCCCAAACAGAAACCCAAACACAATTAAAGCGTGTCAGCCAACTGGAAGAAAAGGTCAAAATACTCGAACGAGACGTCTTAACTTCAGAAGCGGCCATCAATGACGCGCAAGCTTTGACCCAAGCATCCCGCAAGCACTGCGCTGAACTTGAAGAAAAGCTTAAGGCCACAGAAAATCAAATTGTGGAAAAAAACTTAAAAATCGAAGATCTTGTCAACCGGCTTAAAGATCTCCCCAGCATTGTCCCGGGCAATACGCTTAAAGATCCCACTCCCAAAGAACCTGAGCCTCTATCGAAGACTTCTGCCGCAATTGTCGACGAGAAGGGGGGAGACCCCAAAGAAGAAACACCACCCCCCCTTGCTTTAAAAACCGCTGGGGAGGACGCTCTAATTGATGAAAAATCAACGATTAAAAATATTTTGGCCCCAGAACAACTGCCACAACTTGAGCAAAAACCTTCCCATAATACAATGATCCCAAAGCCCGCAGATGGGGCTTTGACATTACCAGATGCAAATAATAATATAGAACCCAATGAAAAACCAAGTTAACCCAACAAAGGAGACAACTACAATGTCCGCATTTAAAATTCTTCCACTGCTTGCCAGCTTAACTTTAATTTGTGCCTGCAGCGCAAATGCACAAAATAAAACTGATGCAATCGTTGCCCTTGAAACGAACCAAGGAACCATCAAGATCAAGCTCTATCCGGATATTGCTCCCAAAACATGCGAAAATTTCATTGGCCTTATCAAAAAAGGTTATTACAATGGGCTGATTTTCCATCGGGTCATTCCCGGATTTATGGTCCAAGGCGGCGACCCAACGGGAACAGGCAGAGGCGGTGAAAGCCTTTGGGGCGGAAAATTTGAAGATGAATTTTCTTCCAAAGTCGAATTTAATAAGCCCGGAATTTTAGCCATGGCCAACGCCGGTCCCAATACCAACGGCAGCCAATTTTTTATTACAGTCGCAAAAACAGATTGGCTCAACGGCCACCATACGATTTTTGGTGAAGTCATAGAAGGCATGGACGTCGTGGAAAAAATCGTCAATTCGCCGCGCGATGAAAATGACAAACCAAGTGAAGAACAAAAAATCGTCAAAGCCTATTTGCCGAATGCATAAAAAAATTACCGTCATTGCGAGCCCCGAAGGGGCGTGGCAATCTCGTTTTAATAGGATTGCTTCGTCGCTCTCGCTCCTCGTAATGACAGAAACATATTCGTATGGATCCTGTCATCCAAAAAGCGTTTGAAGCCGCTCAAAAAGGGCAAAGCTTTGCCTTTGCCACAATCATCGAAGCGACGGCCAAAGGCACCCCGCGAAAAGCCGGAGCCAAAATGGTCGTTTTTTCCGACGGGACTATGGGCGGCACAATAGGCGGCGGCCGCAATGAAAAAGCCGCAATTGCACAGTGCCAGAAAGCGCTACAAACCGGGCAGGCCACAACCGTCACATACAATTATTTTGGAAACGAAGGCGAATCCGTTTGCGGCGGGCAAATGAAAGTGTTTATCGAACCGTTTGCCGGACTTAAGCATTTGATCATTTGCGGCGGCGGACACATTGCTTTGCCATTGTCATTTTTAGGAAAACTGCTTAATTACAAAGTCACTATCATTGACAATCGCAAAGAATTTGCCAATAAAAAACGTTTCCCGCACATCGATAAAGTGGTCTTAGGCGACCATGCTGTTGATTTAGACAAACAAACCATCGACGGCAATACTTTTATTGTCATTGTCACGCAAGGCAATGAATACGACTACGCCTGCCTTAAAACCGTGATCAAAAAAGATTTTGCGTATTTAGGCGTCATCTCCAGCAAAGCCAAAAAGATCAAATTTTTTAACCGCCTTAAAAAAGACGGCCTATCTGAAAAATTATTTAAAAAAGTCCACATCCCAACCGGTTTAGACATCGGCAGCCAGACCCCGGAAGAAATCGCTATTTCGATTGCCGCAGAAATCATTCAAATTACTAACCATAAACATCTTAAATCCGCCAAGTTCATTCAAAAAGGAGTTGTGTAAAATGACCCGACAAGACGTAATCGACTTAATCAAAGACGCCGGCTTTGGTGTTCTATGCACCACAGAGGGCCATCAGCCCAAAGCAAGGCCGATGATGCCATATTTAGATGAAGACGGCAATTTTTTATTGGCTGTTTTAAGCCACTCGCGCACAATCAGTCAAGTTAAGGCCAATCCCAAAATCGAGTTTTGCTTTATTGACCGCAAGATGAGTTTTGCCAGAATAAGCGGCTTGGCCAAAGTCTCAAACGATATGGAAAAAAAGGAAAAGGTTTGGAACTATATTCCGATGTTGCGGCAATATTTTAGTGGGACCCAAGATGCGAATTTTGTTTTATTAGAAATTGAAACAACCCAAGTGGAAGCGATGACCCCGTATCAAAAAGCACCAGATGTTTTATCGTTAAAATAATTCTTGTACAAACAAAAATATGAGGCTGGCCTTAAAACCAGCCTCTCTCTTTTCCATGCTAGCAACTTTACATAACATATATTATAGGAAGTTGTTAATAAGAAGAATATACAAGATTTTAAACGATGGTAACAACCTGTGAAAATGCCCTTCTTTGAGAGTTTTTACAGCGGCTATGGGCCGGGAATGGCTTTGACAAGATCGGCGACATTCTCTGACACAAGGCTTTGCTGGTAAGATGTGGCGACAGAGTCTTTGGTGGCCACACGCTGGCGCACACCAATCTGAGCATCCCCCATCTGAATCTTGATGATCTTGCCACAGACAAGCGCATCGGCAATTTTTCTTCGGGCTTCCCGCAAGGCACGGCCAAAGCTTGCGCGGGAAAGTTTCATCGCTAAAGCGCCCTGTGTTTGGCTAAACATCTGAAAATCAGCCAATTTGTATGCCTCAAACTCATCAATAAATAAGATAACCTCCTCTGGGCGGCCGGGTTTACCCCGAGGGCTGAATTGGCGCACCGTCGGCATTTTTTGGATATAGCGAACCTTTTTAGGACGACCTTGCAATGCCACAGCAACTCCTTTGCAATGACGAAAAATTATAACCGCCGGGATATTTCAATTCACATGCCCAAAATAACCGGCATGTACTTTTAAGCATATGCTCATAAGTACTATAGTGTTCTTTTGGGCAAATGTAAAATATTATCCTAGGATTTTTGGAAAATGGGATAAATTAAATCCACGTGCAAGTTATTTTCTAACGCCAATATTTTTGCTTTGCTGTAGGGAACAGGCATGCCTGTTCCCTACTTTATTGATTATTAAGAATTTACAGAC
>JAYRHV010000026.1:0-2293 GCA_041907165.1 Candidatus Omnitrophota bacterium
AAAACACAACATCGTCGCCATATCCGGCTGTATCATCCCTGAACCTTTAGCACAGCCGCCTAAGGTAACTTTTTTCCCACCCAATGTGATTTCAACAGCGATTTCTTTTTCGATAAGGTCTGTTGTTAAAATACCCAAAGCGGCTGCATGGCCGTTTTTATCGCTTAAGTTTTTGACAAGCTCTGGCGCGCTGTCTTGAATTTTTTCAAACGGCAGTTGTTTGCCGATAATCCCCGTCGAGGCGACAATGACGTCTTGAGGTTTAATTCCTAATAATTTTGCAATCAGTTGCGCTGTTTTTACGGCGACGCTGTAACCTTGTTTGCCGGTAAAACAGTTTGCGTTGCCGCTATTGCAAATGACCGCTTGGGCCGTGTTATTTTTTAAATATTCCTGCGCTAAAATAAGAGGCGCGGCTTTAACAGAATTTTTTGTGTAAACGCCGGCGGTTGGACACGGGATCTCGGAAACGATTAAAGACAAATCTGTTTTTCCGGATTTTTTTATCCCAGAAGCAACCCCGTTAGCTTTAAAACCTTTCGCGGATGTTACACAACCGTTTGGAATGATTTTCATAACAAGCCTGCCGTTTCTTCAAAGCCGTGCATGATATTAAAGTTTTGTACCGCTTGACCTGCTGCGCCTTTAATCAGATTGTCGATAATGCTTGTCACGACGATGAGGTTACCTGTTTCATTGACGGCAACCCCAATATCGCAAAAATTAGTGTCAACGACATCTTTGAGTTCAGGCTGCTGCCCAAGTTTGCGTACACGGACAAAGGGTTCGTTTTTATAGAATTTGGTATAGAGCGAATGGATTTTTTCGGGCGTAGTTGTATTGTTTAGCTGAATGTAAATTGTTTCTAAGATCCCTTTGTTAATCGGCAGAAGATGCGGGATAAAAGTCAGATTAAAATTTTTGCCAGCAGCGTTTGCAAGATAATTCTCGATTTCGGGACTGTGTTGATGGTTAAAAACTTTATATGCTTTAAAGTTTTCGTTAACTTCACAAAACATAAGAGTCGATACAACTTTTTTGCCAGCTCCGCTGACACCGGATTTTGCGTCGATAATTATCGATGTAATATTTTCTGTCAAGCTTGTCCCGACGGGAAGAATTCCTAAAAGAGCCGCTGTCGGATAACAGCCCGGATTAGAGAGCAACTGTGCTTTTTTGATTTTTTCCCGGTACAATTCGGGCAGGCCGTAAATGGCGGATTTTAAATTCTTAGCATCGGTGTGTTTGTGGGCATACCACTTTTCGTAATCTCCGCTTTTTTTAAGCCGGTAATCACCGCTAAGATCAATGACCCTTTTGCCTGCGGCAAGGAGCTTTGGTGTTATTTCAAGTGATGAGGTATGTGGAACAGCAAGAAAAATAACATCGCACTGCTCGATGGCTTTTTGAATATCAAACTTTTCGCAGACCAGCTTTGTCCGACCGGATAATTGCGGCCAGATCTCGTCGATCGCGCCGGATGTGGTATGAGCGCTGGCGTAGGTCAATCGTAAGTTGGGGTGCTTGAGCAGAATTTCTAAAACAGCAAGCCCAGAATAACCGCTGATTCCGACGATACCTGTTCGTATCATGTTGGTTTTCATAATTTTGAAAGTCCTTTGCAATAGAAAATATTTGCTAATCTTAAAGTAAAAAACCTATCGAGTCAACTCTTTTATCGAGGAGCAAGATAGGTTTTTTAGAAAACTTAAAAATTTTGTGATGTTAACGTTTAACCCATTGGAATTTCTTCCGAGCTCCTTTTTGGCCGGGTTTTTTTCTTTCCTTCATTCTAGGATCGCGGCGTAAACAATCCCCTTTACGCAATGCAGGTTTTGAGGCGTCATCAAAATAGACTAAAGCACGGGAAAGCCCAAGGCGCATAGCCCCGGCTTGTCCAGAGATGCCACCGCCTGTACAGCTGGCGGTGATGTCAAATTTATTTTCGATATTTGTCATTTTGAAAGGATCTAAAATACTGATGCGATCTGTTTCGCGGACAAAATATTGCTCGAATGGACGATTGTTCACAGTGATTTTTCCTGTTCCCGGAGTCAGATTGACACGGGCAATGGAACATTTGCGACGACCTGTTGCTGCGTATTTGACAATTTCAACCATTTTATGTCTTCCTTTAAATTATAGTGTTACAACAATCGGGTTTTGAGCCTGATGCGGGTGTTTGTCGCCGACATAAATACGCAGACGACGTTTGGTCGCATTGCCTAAAGGTCCCTTGGAAATCATGCTATCGACCGCCAAACGCATCGCTTCGGTCGGGGCTTTTTTGAGC
>JAYRHV010000027.1:0-7181 GCA_041907165.1 Candidatus Omnitrophota bacterium
CATCCTTGCCTCGCGCGCCTGAGCGACCGTGCGTTCAATTAAATCCATGGAAAGAAACTTGATCTTAAGGTCGAGTTGGATCGCGGTAACACCCGTACGGCTTCCGGCAACCTTAAAGTCCATATCGCCAAAATGGTCTTCAAGACCCATGATGTCGGTAATCAATACCTGGCGTGTGGCGTCGGAGATCAACCCCACGGAAATACCCGCCACCGGCGTCTTGATGGGAACACCGGCATCCATCAATGCCAGGCAGCCCGCGCACACGGACGCCATGGACGATGACCCGTTGGATTCTAAGATCTCGGAAACAACACGGATCGTATAAGGAAAATCGTCCTTGCTGGGCAAAACGGCTTTAAAGGACTTGCCTGCTAATGCCCCGTGGCCAATCTCACGACGGCCCGGGCCGCGCATCGGTTTGGTTTCGCCGACGCTAAACGAAGGGAAATTATAATGCAGCATAAATTTTTTATAAGATGTCCCTTCCAATGACTCGACCATCTGTTCATCATCGCGGGTCCCCAGCGTTACAACGGCCAAGCTTTGAGTTTGTCCTCGAGTAAATAAGGAAGCGCCATGCGTGCGCGGGAGAACACCGACTTCACAGGAAATAGGACGCACCTGATTTAAACCTCGTCCGTCGGCACGGATCCCTTTGTCAAAAATCGAATTACGGACTTCTTCATATTCGACTTGATCAAAAATCGCACGGATCTGTCCGGCGGTAATTGTTTCATTCTCATCGCGTTTGCAGGACTCAAAGGCAGCAATGTCTTTGGTAAAATTGTCCAAAAGCTCACTTAAAGCCTCTTCACGCTCTTCTTTGTCCGCAATTTGATAAATTTGCGTTAAACGGCTTTTAGCCAATTCGCGCACCTTGCTAAATAAAGCCTTGTTTGTCTCGGCGATGATGACGCTCGCTTTTTCTTTGCCGACCTCTTTGCGAAGCGCATCCTGAATTTGAGCAATTGGAATAATCGCCTCTTGGGCCAAGGACAAAGCTTTTACCACTTGCTCCTCAGGCATAACAGCGGACTCGCCCTCGATCATAATTAAACCATCCTGATGACCGGCGACAACAAAGTCTGATTGAGCCGCCGCGCGCTGTTCATAAGTTGGGTTGACCACAAATTTTCCGTCGATAAGCGAAATACGTACAGCGCCAATCGGCCGTGAAAACGGGATATCCGAAACATGCAAAGCCGCCGAAGCCCCGACAAGCCCGAGGATATCGGGATCGTTTTCGCCATCACTGCTTAGAACAGATGCGACAACCTGCACTTCATGAAAAAATCCGTCGGGAAAAAGCGGACGGATCGGTCGGTCAATCACTCGGGAGGTTAAAATTTCTTTTTCGGTCGGACGGCCTTCTCTTTTAAAAAATCCGCCCGGAATGCGGCCGGCCGAATACGTTTTTTCCTGATACTCGACCATTAGAGGGAAAAAATCCGTGCCTTCCTTGGGCTTTCGCGACATACACGCGGTGACCAAAACAACAGTCCCGCCTAAAGTGACAGTTACAGCGCCATTAGCCTGCTTGGCTAGTTTGCCGCTTTCAATAATCAAGTTCTGAGCCCCAAAGGGGATCTCGATGCGTCCTATACTCATATAGATAGACCTCTTCTAAAGTTAATTTCGATTAAAAATATGACAGATAATAATGAAAGATTATTACTTGCGCAGATTAAGTTTGCTAACGGTTTCTTCATACTTTTTCTGGTCATGCTTTTGAAGATACTCCAAAAGGCGGCGGCGTTTACCGATCATCATTAAAAGACCACGACGAGAATGGAAATCACGCTTGTGGCTTTTAAGATGTTCAGCCAGATAGTTGATCTTTTCCGTTAACAGTGCGGTTTGGACAACCGGAGAGCCGGTATCCTTGGCGTGAACCTTGAATGTTTCGATGACTTCTGTCTTTCTCTCTTTAAGTAAAACCAATTTAATTCTCCTTTTTCCAATTTCTTTTTTTATTTTTCGATTTTCAGTTGGGCCATTATACTATCGCACCCAAAACCCGTCAAGTTTAAATTTTTTTAACAAAATTTAACAAAATTTTGCCATAAACACATCGCTCTGGTATACTTTTTTTATGAAAGGATTCACTATTTTTCTACTAATCCTCGCATTTTTTGGCGCCATTTACTTTGGATTTATTTTTGTGGTTGGCAAAACCATGAAATACCATCCCGCGGTTGATGTCAGCGACAACACTTCCGCTTGGCAAGTCCAATCTCAAAAAACAAGAGATTTACAACAACAACAGCGCGACCTAATGGAACAAAGGCGAGAACACATGCGTGATTTGGGCCACCGCTAAATGATCTTATCGGTAATCTTTCCAATTACTTCTTAATTTTATATAATTTATCGCCCGGCTTTGCAGGCTCAACTACTTGTAAGCCGACCAACTCTCCTTTTCGAGCAAAACGCACATCATTACTCTCAACCTGAAGAGAGTTTACTTTTTGTGAAAAATCGGTAGTACTTCCTTTGATGTGGATCAAATCGCCAATCAAAATCGGATGCTCCACAACTTTTACAACGACCACAGAAATTTTTTGAAAATAATGCGTAATCTCGCCAACATAAAGCTCTGGAACAACTTTTTTAACAGCAGCTGTTTTCTTAACTTTAGCTTTTGAATTAACAACAGTTTTTTGCAAAACAGCGCCTTTGGGCTTTTCTTCAGGCCCTTTTTTCTTTTTCAAAGGACGGTGAACAACACGCCGTTTAGGGGCGACAACTTTTTTCTTTTTTAACGTTTTGGTCTTTTGTGAAAAACGCGTCTGCGAGGTTGACCGTTTAATCGAGGTCTTTCGGGCCGATGTTGGGCCTTTAAAAATATTCTTTAAAACTTTAACAAAATGTTTAAAAATGGCGCACTCTCTTTTTAACAAAAAACAATAACTTTATTTTGGAATTTTCTAAAGTGTGATTTTTTCGGCGATCGAAGAGACAACAGGCATCTTGATGTACTGTCCACGCAAGACAGCTAAAAGACCGATAAATGACAGAGACAAAAGAACAAACATCCCTAATTTTAAAAACCATTCGCCTAAAATAATGTGTAAAATAAACACTGCTACCTCGGCCACAAACAAAACCAAACCTTGCTTGCTGTGAATCAGGACAAAAAGATTATCTTTCTTAAAAATCAGCGGAATTATGCAAAAGATGGACAGATAAGAAAGTATGGCAATGGCTTTCCCGTCGAGAACATCGTCCCCGCGGGCATCATCATACATTGCCATTCGTTTGGACCTCGACTAAGGAATTGATATCGCCAAAAGAATTGCGCTCCTGCCGAGGATTAGCGGGGTCTTCTCTCCAACGGCCGTCGACAATAAATTGATACTTGTGCACCCCGGGGCGAAGGCTGACATCGACAAGCCAATGGCCATTTACTAAACGCATGCGGCATTTTTCGTCCAAAGACCAATCATTAAAACTTCCCGTTACATAAACAGACCTTGCCTCTGGCGCGTCAAGCGAAAAGGTCGTCAAGCGCATACCATTGATCGATTCTGTCATCAAAGACTGCATACGATTAGAGAATCGATAATTTTCCTCAACCTTGATTTCTGATGCCTCTAGCGGTTCTGGCGCGAGATGTTCTTTAGGATCAACGACTGTCGATTGCTCCTTGGAAATAATTTCCTTAGCCAAACTAAAATAATCTTTCGCACCGCGGCAATACTTATCATAAGCAACAACGGTCTGCCCCATGACGACAGATTCCTTAAGCTTTACGTTGGTATGCACGATCGTGTCAAACAAGACAGCCGAAAACTTTTCGCGGATCTGAGAGAGCATCGAGAATGAATGACGCAATCTTGAGTCAAACATCGTAACTAAAATCCGATATTCCACAGGATGACTTAAACGCTCGCGGATCAAATTGACAATATCTAAAAGATGCTCAACTCCTTGCATCGAAAAACGGCTTGTTTCAACCGGAATAAAAACCTCGTCACACGCACGCAAAGCATTGACGGTCAAAAAACCCAAACTGGGAGGACAATCCATTAAAATGTAGTCATATTGGTCTTTAATTTTTGAAATAATATCTGTCAATTTTAATTCGCGCCCGATTTCATCGGCTAATTCTTGTTCGAGTGTCCCGACGAGAATATTAGAAGGGACAATATCAAAATTAGGGCCGACATTACGAATAATATCGGTAATATTTAATTTACGTGGAGTCAATTTTGAAATGACATTATAGAGGCTGTCTTTATTTTCTAAGTTAAGGCCAAGCGAAGCATGCGCCTGAGGGTCAAGATCCATTAACAACGTGCGTTTGCCATTAGCGCTTAAAGCCGCTGCCAAATTAATTGCCGTCGTGGTCTTCCCACATCCGCCCTTTTGAGTCGCTATAGAAATAATTCGCATATGCATTGCCTCCCTATTGGGTATTTGCTAGCTTGAAAATGCAACCTCATCGATTAAAATAATTCCCTTTTTGTCCTGCGTATTCCATGCCTCTAACACAAACGAAACTTCGCTAATATCCGACCAATCCGAGATCTGCGCAAACCGTTCGAAGGGGATCTGGTAATTTCGCCATGAGAGATCCACGTGCTCAATAAAAACAAAAGCGACTTCATTCTTATGGTTCTTGACCTCAACACGAATTGTTCCGGGCGTGCCTTCGGCTAAAGCACGAACAGCAAACTGCAAGGCCTTGTACTTGGCCACGTTCATTTTAGGAATATTTAAACTGAAAGTTTTGACAGAAGGATACGGGTATTCGAGGTTGTAATTCAAACGGATAGGACCGTTATTAAGAGCGTAAATAATTTTGTTCTGCAGAACATCGCCTCGATGAGTTAAAAATGCGGTAAGTCCATAAATCGAACTTGCAAATATAACTACCGTAATAACGATGTTGATCACCAGCCAAGAATTAAGCTGCTTCTTCTTTTTTTCTTGGAGGTTACTTCTCTTGCCCAGATAAACTTGAGCCAGATGATCATAAATATCATCGCGTGTCATAGAATGAGTTCTCGCTCGCTATGGATATTTTTAAAATGGGAATGAGCTTGTACTTGTGTTGCACTTTCTAACTTTATATTAACGAAATAAAAATAATTTTCAAAACATTAATTATCTTTTTTAGAAAATATTAAATAATTTATTCTCGACGAGAAATGCACAGCATCACGAACAGATAATGACAAAACACATAGAACAAAAATAATTCCCGCAAAACATTTTTAATATTTTAATTATTAAATGGCATCCCGCGCTTCGGACCATGCCTCGCGCGGGATTGTTCGATTTTTTCTTCTGAAAAAACCGAACAAAAATTTTAAGCCCCGCGGATTTCTCCACGGGGCTTAAAAGTAAAACTAACACAACACTTTCAAATCTTAGAAATTAACGTTTGCGTTAATTAAGATTTGAGAAGCGGTATTCTTATTAGCTGAGCTAAACGCTTCGCCCGGAGCAAACCAATCTGCTTTGGCACCAAAAGAAACATCATCGGTGTAAGCATAAGCAAGTCCTAACCCAAGTTCCTTGCCTAAGTAAAGGTTACCCGTGGAAGCTAAGTTAATCGTAGTGCCATCTGGTTGCAACGTAGGGATAATTCCACCTTGAATCCCTTTGTCTAACCAAAGGTTGTCTAACTGAACTGAAGCGGTCACATCTTCGATAGGCTTCACAGAAGCTTTCGCTGTAACGATGTGCGCATTGCTCAAATTAAACAATGTATTGTAGATCGTTCCACCCGCTTGATTTTCGAAGAACGGGTCCCAACCCGTATAACGGGTTTTGTCACTTGCCCCAACTTCAGAGGGATTCTTTTCGCCTGAAACGTATGTATAAGCGCCCATAACAGTCGGCTTATACTTTTCGATTTTAGCAACCGGAATCGCATAATTCGCGATGATTTGCCCAGCCATAGCATTACGTTTGACGTTGCCTGTAAAGCTACCGCTGCTGGTTTGCAATTTGTTTCCTCTTTGCATAGCAAGTTCCGCAGAAAGGTTTAAGCCTTTAATCGGATTGGTGCTTGCATGAATACCCGGCAAATAAATCGTATCCGCCTTGGATCCAGTGCCAGCGCTGGCGCTCAAGCTATTGTCAACCTTAGCCCAATAGTAAGCTTCAACCAACGATTGCCATTTATCGCCCAATTGATAAGCGACATTGGTTCCTAAAAGATTGATATCATCTTTTAAAGCACCTGTTCCACTGCTATTGTTTGAAGCGATCTTAGAACCGATGATGTCGATCTTCAAAGGATTGTAATCCAAGATCAAACGGACGGCATCTTGTGCGGTCGAATTTGTAAAATCTTCCGCAACGCCCTTAAGACCTTGTGTTGATGCGCTGTTGTTAGAACCCGCAGAATCCATGACGAAAGAATTTCCAAAAGCGAAACTCTGACGACCGATAACCACAGTCAAAGGAGAATAAAGCATTTCCTTTAACGTAACATAGGCGAGGTTGATGTCAACGCCGTTATCGTTCGCGTTTGAGGTTGAGTTGGTTTGAAAACCAGCTGTCCCCCACACTCTCTCGTTGAGCAAACCGACTGTTGCCGAAACATTGTCGGTTAAATCAGAATCAACGCGTAAGCGTGTTTGGGTTAACAAGAAGTTTTGACGATATTGCTTTGACTGGTCAGTGCTTCCCAGATCAAACTGATTACGGACAACATAAACGTTACCAATGTCGCCGCTGACCTTTACATTTTGAACGCTAGCAAATGCCGGCATGGCCACGAAGGCGACTGCGAGCAGCGCTAAAAGAACTTTTTTCATTTTGTCTCCTCCCAAATTGTCAGTTACCTGACTTAATAAGAATATATAAAACTAGATACAAGTGTATTGGTCTAGCTTATGTCACTTTAGACCAGTGTTTGATGACCCAGACTTTATTTTGTTCATCTCCTCCTTTCTTCGTCAGATTGGAGCCATCACTGGATTAGGTAATTCTCGACGAGATCAAAAGATTTTTAATCTTGTCGAGTTGAAAACAATGTCATTCTCACACAATGACTTAGGAGTGTCAATCAGATTTCAAAAAATCTTTTTGAGGCTTTCCCGGAAAATTTTTTGGATTTCCCGTAGTCACAGACTACGGGACTCCCGCCGACATTTCGTCGGCGGTCGCGAACTGTCGTAAACGACAGTTCTATAATCCAACCGGTAAATAAAAATCCTTAA
>JAYRHV010000028.1:0-2239 GCA_041907165.1 Candidatus Omnitrophota bacterium
CCGCAGCTTGCGAGGACGGTAGGGTGCCGCAGGGGCAGCGTAAGTCCCGCAAAGCGGGGGACCCGTAACACGTCTTAATCGAGAATTTTGTAATAAGTACTAATTTATAATGCAGTCCGTATTAAACGGTTTTTCCATCAGCGGCGCTGTTGCCGCAGTGGCTTTCAGATGCGCGATAATTGCGTCCGCTCCAATACGACGGTGAAATTCGCCTAAACCCTCGTTAGGTTTTGAATTGGCCTTATAAAATTTAAATAAAGTGTCGATAACCACGACGACATCTTCGCGGGGGATCGAACGCAGGTACAGATCTTCGCCATTGGAGGCAATCAAAGGCTGTCCTTGAAATTTGGCTGTTTCATCGCCAAAAAGTTTAAACATATATCGATCCAATCCGGAACCGACCAAACCAATTGTTTTAGTCGCCGGCCGAAAACATTGACGCTCGCAGCCCGTGACCCCAATTGACTCGGCCATATCGCCCCAGCCTAATTTTTCTAATTCATCAATAAGCTCCGGCTCAAAGCGTTCGGAATCGGTATACGTCAAACGGCACGTGTCACGCCCGACGCAAGCACCCGAGAGGGTGCGAAGTTTGGAATACGCTTTGCCGTTTCGCTGTCCGTACTGATATTTTTTTAAGTCGGCTTCAAAATCTTTTTTGCTCTCGACGGGAATGTTGGTAAACAAAAGGTCCTGATTGGGGGTGACCATCAGTTCAATCGGATATTTGTTCATCAGATCTCGGATCATCGTTTTGAGTTTACCGTTGGGACTGGCGTCCGAAATGCGGCCGGTTTCAATAAAAGCGCCGTAGGTCAAAAGTCCATTGTCAGGTTGTGTGTGCCAGCCAAAATGCAGGTGGCGAGGTCCATAATCATGATTCGGGTTTGGATCGCCCAGCGGAAAGTCGACGAGTTTTTGGACTTGCTCTCTGTACCATGCGAGCCCCATTTTTTTGATCACAAATTTTAGACGTGCCCAAACTCGGTTTTGCCGGTCGCCCCATTCTTGATGGACTTTGACGACGGCGTCCATGGTTTTTAAAAGTTGGGCTTCGCTAACAATGCACAAAGGTTGGGCGAGAGTCGCTAAACTCGGCTTGCCGTTTCGCTCGCCTTGACCGCCGCCGACGTAAATTTGAAATTTACTGACTTGACCGTTTTCAACAATCGGGGCGACACCCATATCATTGGTCAAAAGCTCGACGCAATTATCCGGCAAAATTTTTCCGGTTTTTTCGTCGCGGTAAACAGAGGAAAAACCGATTTTAAATTTGCGGTTTAAAATATTAGGGCCATACGCAAAAGATTCTTCGGGCTTGCGCATATAGTTGGGATCGATCGCAAAAATTTCCATAAATGGCGCCAAGGGAAGCTGAAAATAATCCGCGATTTTTTGAGACCATTTCGTCGCGTCAAAAATATCCGAGTGATGTCCCAGAGGGCAGGCCATGACGTTGCGGGTATTGTCCCCGCAGCCGTTAATGCTTTTCATATCGTGCTCGGCTAAAGTTTTAACAATGTCTAGCACTCCGGGCTTTTTGACCCAGTGAAACTGGATATTTTGGCGCGTCGTTAAGCGAAGAGAAGAGACTCCTTGAGGATCGCGAGCATATTTTTCGGAAAGCTCATCAAAAAGTTGCCATTGTTTGCGGTTGATCGGCCCACCGCCGGGAATACCGACGCGGATTAAGTACATCCAGTCTTTTTCTGTCCCCGTCAAAGCGCGGTTAAATTCCAAATAAATGCCGCAGGATTTCGCGAGCGCTTCGGCTTCCCACGAAAGATCCGGCTTTTCAAAATCGCGAAATTCTTCTTTGAGCGTGCCGCGCAGGCCGTTGGAAGCGAGCTTGTTTTTTTCTTCGGGTGAAAAATCTTCAGGCTTGGTATGTAAATTCGGTGTGAATGGCTTTTTCATAATTTTTTCTTTCCGTTGGTTAATTTGGCGGTATTATAACCTATCAATGGCGAGTGTCAATTATGAAAACACCTGATCCCTACATTGCCCGCTGGTGGCAAACGGATGCCGACAACCGGATTCTCTGCACGCTTTGCCCGCGGCATTGCGTATTAAGTGATGGCCAGAGGGGATTTTGTTTTGTCCGCCAAAATGTCCGCGGGAAGATGGTTTTGACAACCTATGGCCGCTCGAGTGGATTTTGTATTGACCCGATTGAAAAAAAGCCGCTCAATCATTTTTTCCCGGGAACCAGTGTGCTGTCGTTTGGCACAGCCGG
>JAYRHV010000029.1:0-3592 GCA_041907165.1 Candidatus Omnitrophota bacterium
AACTATAAAATTTGTCGATACTTGGCAGCGCTAATAATATTTTTTGGAAAACATGAAATGTCACTTGGACAGCAATGAAATTTTTATCAGTGGTATAATAGTTTTGTTGGTAAATGTTTGGAGCAACAAAAAAGGAGCAGCAGATGGCAAACGTTAAACAAGCAAGCAAAACAACATCAAAACCCAGCTCGACGAAAAAGGAAACTTTTCTCGCGAAAAGTATTTCGACTTTCGTCAAGCAGGGCAACCTCAACCAATGTATTGCTGAAAAAGCCTATGAGCTGTATTTAAAGCGCGGCGGGGCCCATGGCAATGACTTGGATGACTGGCTTGCGGCTGAAAAAATGATCATCTCAGGCAAGAAGTAGTTTTAAACCGGCAGAAGGTTTCTCTTTGATGGTTTCATAATTGCATACAATTATGTCCATCCTTTTTTGTGTCTCAACTTTTATCGAAAGTAGGGTGTTATGAAAAATTTTATTATCTTTCTTTTTTTGCTGTGCCTCTCAACGAAGGCGCAGGCGGCCATTGTAACAAAAATGATTGAATACAAACAAGGCGAAACGGTTCTTGAGGGTTACGTGGCCTATGATGATGCGATATCGCAAAAGCGTCCCGGGATTCTTGTTGTCCATGACTGGATGGGATTTGGGCCATTTGCCAATCGCAAGGCCGAAGAATTAGCCAAACTTGGTTACACGGCACTTGCCGTTGACATTTATGGCAAAGGCGTGCGTCCCAAAAATACGGATGAGGCTGGTGTTCTCGTCGGAGTTTATAAAGGGGACCGTAATCTGTTGCGCAAACGGATTTTGGCTGGCTTTGAAGCATTAAAAAAAGAGGACACGGTGGATACCAACAAAATTGCAGTCATGGGATTTTGTTTTGGGGGGACAACGGCTTTGGAGTTAGCCCGCAGCGGGGCGCCGATTAAGGGGGTCGTGAGTTTTCACGGGGGTTTGAGTACGCCTACCCCTGAAGATGCCAAAAATATCAAAGCCAAAATTTTGGCCTTGCATGGGGCGGATGATCCATATGTCCCGGCTGCAGAAGTTGCAGCTTTCGAAAAAGAAATGAACGAAGCTCATGTGGATTGGCAAGTAGTCAAGTACAGCGGCGCGGTACACGCATTTACCAACCCCGCGGCCGCAGATGACAACAGCAAAGGGGCCGCTTACAATCAGCGCGCCGACAAACGCTCATGGATGGCTATGAAAGATTTTTTTGAAGAAATTTTTAACTAGTTGATATGCCGCAAGAACACATTCTTATCGTCGAAGATGATCAGAACATTGCCAAGCTGGTCAAATACAATCTACAAAAGGCTGGGTTTCGTACCCACGTGACAATAACCGGGGAAGAAGCGCTTGAATTTTTGTCCCGCCAAAGTGTGGACTTGATTATCCTCGATATCATGCTTCCTAAAATCGACGGCTTTGAAACGTGCCGGCGCCTTAAGGATCAGGGCCGTTTGTCGTCGATTCCTATTATGATGTTAACCGCGCGCGGGGAAGAAGTTGACCGTGTTGTCGGCTTTGAATTAGGCGCTGAGGATTATGTCGTTAAGCCCTTTAGCCCTCGGGAACTTGTTTTACGTGTAAAGACGATATTGCGCCGCAAAGAAGTCAAACAGACCCTTAAAGAGAATTTGCGCAGCGGGGACTTGGAAATTGATATTCCGCGGCATCGGGTCAGCGTTAAATCTAAGGAAATTGTTTTGACGCCGATGGAGTTTAAACTTTTGGTGACTCTTCTCGAACGCCGGGGACGCGTCCAGTCGCGTGAAGAGCTATTGAGCTGTGTTTGGAACATCGAAGCGGATGTCACAACACGCACAGTCGATACGCACATTAAACGCTTGCGCCAAAAACTTGGCAAAGCGGGTGAAGCTTTAGAAACGATTCGTGGTTTGGGGTATCGTTTTAATGACGACAAGGATTAAAGATGCGTTTAAATAGTCACCATAAAGTTACGCTGACTCTTAGCACGATCGTTGCTGTGATTTTAACTGCAGTTTATTTTTATTTAGATAGCACGCTTAAAACATATACGTACAAACGAATTAAAACTGTCTTGGGACAAGAAATTTCCCTTGCGAAGATTTATCTTGCAAGGATTCCTTCAAACGCGGATTTTGATTCTATCGCCGATGATTTAGGGAAAAGACTTTCTAGTCGTGTTACGATTCTTGCATCGGATGGTCCGGTTTTAGGTGATTCGATGTTTGATGGCGATAAATTACGTGCGCTTGAGAACCATTTTTCCCGTCCAGAAGTCGAGCAAGCTTTAAAAAATGGTTTAGGCGAAAGTCGGCGTTTTAGTTATTCGACGAGAGAAGACATGCTTTATGTCGCAACGGTTTTTGGTGATCCGCGGCATCCTTATATCGTCCGTTTGTCCATCGCCCTTTCGGAAATTGCCGCGATATCTGTTCATTTGCAAAAGTTTTTAGGGTTTGCGGTTTTATTGTCTTTTCTTTTTGCGCTTTTAATCAGCCATTTGGCTTCGCTTTTGATCACCCGTCCGATTGCGCAAATTTCTTCGGTTGCTCAAGCGATCGCATCAGGAGATTTTTCTCAGAAAGTGTCCTTACACCAAAATGATGAAATCGCGGATTTGGCCGGTGCGATTGATTTTATGTCGCAGCAGATACAAACCCGCATGCAAGAAGTGACCAAGGCCAAGAGCCGTTTGGAAGCGGTGTTTTTAAGCATGGTCGAGGGGGTTATGGTCGTTGACAGCGACGGGAAAATATTGCTGATCAATGAGACCTTAAAAAAAATTTTGCACGTTGAACATCAGAGCCAAGGGCGCAAGCCTCTGGAGGTCATTCGCAATATTCAAGTGCAACAGATCGTCGATGATGTCTTAAACTCCCGTTGCGGTGTTCAGGCAAAAGAATTAGCGCTTTTGCTTCCGGAAGAAAGAATTTTGCGGGTATCGGCCGCGCCGATTTTACTCGAGGGTAAGGTAGACGGCGCTGTTTTGGTTTTTCACGATATTACGGATTTAAGGCACCTTGAAAGGGTCCGCAAAGATTTTGTAGCGAATGTTTCGCATGAGTTTCGCACCCCGGTTGCCAATATCAAGGGCTACGCCGAGACCCTTTTAGACGGTGCCATCGACGACAAAGAACATGCGAAGGATTTTTTAAAGATTATTTATTCCGAGTCTGGCAGGCTGGCTAAGTTAGTCGATGATTTGCTTGTCCTTGCTCGCCACGAGTCAGGCAAGCCAACGGTTAATCTGCGGCCTTGCGAGGTTGCAAAAACTTTGGATTTTGTTCTGGGCACGTTAAACATCCAAGCAAAAGAGCGTCATGTGAGCGTGATTTCTAAAATTTCTCCCGCGCTTTCGCTGGTTAAAATAGACGAGTCTTCTTTAGCGCAAGTGCTGCTTAATCTTGTCGAAAACGCGATCAAGTACAATAAGCCCAACGGGAAAGTCGAGATTTCGGCTTTCGAAAAAGCCGATGGCGTCGAAATTACGGTGACCGACACAGGTCTTGGGATTTCTACCGATGATCTTCCCCGTATTTTTGAGCGTTTTTACCGCGTCGATAAGGCGCATTCGCGTGAAATCGGAGGAACCG
>JAYRHV010000030.1:0-5270 GCA_041907165.1 Candidatus Omnitrophota bacterium
AAACCAAAACCTTTTTGAAGTTCATTAAAAGCAATACTGTATTTACCTAAAAAGACATGCACCTTAGCCAATTTCAAATAGGGACTTGCAAGACTAGGCCAAGTGTCAATGATCTTTTCATAGGCCACTGCTGCCTCATTGTAACGTTTCATGTCCAAAAGAGCTTGGGCCATGTTTAACCGCGACATTTTATCACTGGGAGCTAACATAGAGGCAATACGAAAGTTCTCAAATGCAGAAGGAAAATCTTTCTTGCGGCCAGCAATCTTTCCCAAAATTTTATAAGGCCCTGCATAACTTGGGTTAACAGAAAGTGCGGCACGGGCCTCAGCCGTGGCCGCATCATAAAGCTCGAGACTAGCCAGCGTATATGCGCGGTCCAAATTCATATGTGGCACAACAGGCTTAATCCCCACGCGATATAAATCCAGCTCTTTAGCTTTCCATGTTTTTAAATCCAGCCGATTATTGATTATAATATCACGATTAATCGGAATATTTTTTAAGAATATGACTCCATCATAATCAAAATAGACCATGGCCCAATCAGGGTTTTTATAAAGATAATTAAGAACATTTTCATGTAGAGCATTATGGACAGAATCTAAGAAAACACCCGTAATCTGAAACCGTTTGAGTGCGGCTTTAAAGTTATCCACCTTGTCGTATTCTTCTATTTGCTGATAATACTTAAAAAACTCAGGGCCATAAACTTCAGTACGTCCGTCGATGAAAACTTTGATGTTAGGAAAACAGTACCCGACTAAATACGCACCCGAATTAAAATCATTATAAAAATTCCCACGTACTTTGTTCTTTACTAAAAACTCCGTTGCTCTCATTGGAAATTGATGCTGAGATATACCGCCAAATTCACTTTTTCTTTCATACTTATCAAAATCAAAATAACCATTATCAACAACCTGCGAATAAAGCCTCATCACCCAACTGACCAACAGGATATTGGCGACAATCGTTGTAATGTACAAAAATCGTTTGTTGGTAAACCGAATCGGCACAATGTCTTTAAACCTGATTGTGGCGATATTGATCACAAACGCTAAATAACCGGCAAAAGCAAAAAAGACAAGATTGCGAATTGCCGCAAGCGAAAAGACAAGAAAAAACAGCCAAAAAAGAAAAACACCGACATCAATTTTGCGACGATTAAAGACAAAGCTCAAAAACGAGATGATGATAAGAACTTTATACTCTGGCCAATCAATGGTTGAAAAAAGTGTTGCTTGGGTGATCGGTTTTTGCAATTCAATAATTTTGTTAAAGAAAATTTTTGAATCGCCGGAAATTTGAAAAAATACTTTTAAAGGATAAATCGCGCCCTGCACACCCGTTGGCGTCAGGAAACAAGCTAAAATCACCAACCCCAAGATAAGTTTTAACCTAGAATATTCTTTATCGGTTAAGCGGCCGATCTTATTCCATTCCCACGGTAGAGAAACAGAACGTTTAAGCCACTCTCCCAAAAGTCCCATCCCGACAATCAGCGGTCCCAAAAAGAAAAACCCATGCATGTTCGCCCAAAGCACCTGCGCGATAAAAAGCGCCCATACAGCCCATTTGCGATGAATAAAAAGACCTAAGATCACAACATCAATTGCAAAGAAAAACAAACTATACAGATCTGGTCTTATGGTAAATCGGCTTTGATAAACCAGCGAAACTAATAACAGCGAAAAAACAATCAAAAAAAGGTTCTTGCGGTTATAGCCCACAAAGACAAGCAATAAAAACGTAACAGCGACCAGCCAAACCTGCATCGTGATAAGTCCATCCACACCCCAACTATTATAAATAGAGTAAACAATAACCTGAAACAACCATTCATGGTTGACCCATGGGGTACCTGAAGCCAGCGTGCAGGAAAGGATATCAACGGTAGGGACATGAAAATTATGCTCAACTATGTAGCGTCCCATCCCGATATGCAACCAAAGATCCAAATCTTTGATTTCAAGATGGGCCATAAAAACAAGAAGACCAATCGTGCTTAAAAGCACAAAAAACCCGGAAACCAGATTTAATCGTCTCCAAAAATTGTCGGATAAACTAAACATATGGCTATTAGGATATCACAAAATGACCTTTTCCATTATCTTTTAAACGAGAATTTTGGTTTATTTGATAAAAAGGTTCATTTTTAGAGGATTGATAGGACAAAGCCGCCGCTAAAAGTTCTTGCGTATACGCATGCAGTGGATTTGAAAAAATCTCGTCGGTATCCGCTAACTCGACAATGCGGCCGCTGTGCATGACAGCTATTTTTTGACAAAGTTTTTTGACAACGCGCAAGTTATGCGTAATAAATAAATACGTCATATTATGCTCAGATTGCAGCCGTGTCAAAAGGTCGATTATTTCGGCTGCAATCAAAACGTCTAAAGATGAAACCGCTTCATCAAGAATCAAAAGTTTAGGCTTCATCACTAAACTACGCGCTATAGCAATGCGCTGACGCTCCCCTCCGCTAAACTCATGAGGGAAACGTCCTAAAGCATTTTGGTCAAGACCAACATCCTTAAGGGTTTCGATCATCTGCGACTCTTGTTTCGGCCGCGACAACTTCTCGGATAAGATCCTCGCCTGAAGAGCTTCCTGCAAAATACCCCGGACACTATAGCGGGGGTCTAAACTATTGTAGGGGTCCTGAAAAACGACTTGCACATTTTTGCGCAATACCCGCAACACAGACGCCGGAAGGTTTGTCCAGTCTTTGCCGTCAAAGCTAAACGTTCCGGCATCGGGCTGATATAATTTTAGAATAATTCGGCCCAAGGTCGTCTTGCCGGACCCGGATTCACCGACCAACCCTAAATTTTTACCTTTTTCAATACCGAGGTCTACGCCGTCGACAGCCTTGACATATTCTTGCGGGCCGGCAAAAACTTTTTTGGCCAGTGGAAAATATTTTTTAATATTCTTTAATTCAACAAGCATAAGTCAAAAGTTTTTGCGTATAAGAATGTTTGGGGTTTTCAAAAAGATCTGGTGTCTGCGCTGTTTCGACAATCTTCCCCTCGCTCATAACAGCCACAGTGTCGGCCAAGTGTTTAACGATGCCTAAATCATGGGTAATGAGTAAAACCGACAGATTAAATTCCTCGCGCAATTTTAAAAAAAGTTCGATGATCCTCGCCTGCAAAGTGACATCGAGACTGCTGGTGGGTTCATCAGCAATAATAAGTTTTGGTCTAAGGGCCAGCGCTTGAGCGATCATCGAGCGCTGACGCATCCCGCCGCTGAGCTGATGCGGATAACTATTATATACACGCAACGGCTCCTTGATCCCAACCACGTCTAAAAGAGCTAATGTCTCTTGGGTTCGTTTATCTTTAGACAAATCTCTATGGCTGACAAAAACTTCTTCAATCTGTTTACCGACGGTAAAAACAGGATTAAAGGCATAAAGCGGCTCCTGAAAAACCATAGCAATTTCTTTGCCCCGCGCTTGCCTCAATTCTTCAGGCGCAATTTGCAAAAGATCACGTCCTGTAACAAAAATTTCGCCGTGATCAATTTTTAATCCCGGCGCTAAAAGCCGCAAGATCGAAAGCCCGGTCGTACTCTTGCCGCTGCCCGAACCACCGACTAGAGCAAAAATCGAACGATTCGCAATTGACAAAGAGACATCGTCAAGAATCTTCTTCTCTGCCCCCGAACTCTTAACGCTTACGGATAAATTTTTTATCTCGATTAACATATTGCTTAACTCTCGCTCTTAGGGTCTAAGACATCGCGCAGCGCATCGCCCACAACATTAAAACACATCACCGTAACCAAAATAAAAAAGCCGGGCAAAAGAATCCATGGCGCAAACTTGATTTTGACAATGCCCATCGCCTCGGAAAGCAAATTTCCCCAGCTGGCATACGGGTCTTGGATACCCAAACCAATCAAACTCAACGACGACTCAGCGAGGATATACCCGGGGATTGAAAGCATGACCGCAATAAGCGAATACGACAAAGTATGCGGCAAAATATGACGCATGATGATCGACCAGTCCGAGAGCCCCATGGTTTTGGCCGCTAAAACATATTCTCGCTCTTTAAGCGACAGGCACATCCCTCGGATAACTCTCGCCAAGCTCGCCCAGCCGATAAACGACAAGATCACAATGATCGCCATATACACTTGAACGGATGTAAAACTCGCCGGCACAACCGCGCGCAGCGCTAAAAGCAAATAAAAACTTGGAAAAAGCATAAACATTTCGCAGACGCGCATCAGGATATCATCGATTCTTCCGCCGTAATAGCCGGCAATTCCTCCGACGATAAGACCGATTGAGAAGGAAATCATGACCCCGATAATTCCAATGGACAATGAAACCCTTGCCCCATGCAAAAGCCTTGAGAACAAATCTCGGCCTCTGGAATCCGCACCGCAAAGATAAATCCGGCCGCCATCATTAACACCAAACAAATGTAAAGAACACGGGATCAAACCTAAAATTTTGTATGAATCACCTTGCACAAAAAGTTTAAGCGAATATTTTTGTTCGGCTATGTCTTTGTAATCGCGTTTATGGTTCTGGTCAAAAGTAATTTTACGTCCATAAATAAAAGGCAAATGCCAAACACCTCTTTGGTCCTGCAGATGAATTTTGCTCGGCGGCGCATACGAGAACGTCCGCTCTTCATTGCCAAACGAATAAGGCGCAAGAAAATCTGCAAAAATAGCAGCCCCATGAATAAGGCCCAAAACAATCAGGCAAAAAACCGCTAAGCGATTAGCACAAAATTGCTGCCATGCGCGCTGAAATTGAGAAACATGGTTAAGATTGCCGCGCTCGCCCTTTGGGCTCACTCGCAATGACAATAATTTACTCATAGCGTATCCTCGGGTCAAGCTTAACAAGCAAAATGTCTGCTAAGAGATTACCTATAATCAAAAGGACACTTCCCATTAACGACGTCGCCATAACCAAATAAATATCTTTCGACTGCACAGCGGTCAGCATCAAAGCGCCTAAACCCGGCCAGCTGCAAATAATTTCCAACAAGGCCGCTCCGCTTAAAAGACCTGAAAATTCATACCCCAAAAGAGTGATCAGCGGATTAATCGCAGTGCGCAAAGCGTGCAAATAAATAACTCGGTTTTCAGGCAAGCCTTTGGCGCGCGCGGTCAAAATATACTGCTGGCCTAAGACCTCGAGCATGTTACCGCGCATAATCCTCTGCAAAGCGCCTATCGACGCAACAGATAAAGCGATCGCCGGAATAACCAGATGGCGCAAAAGGTCCCCCAAT
>JAYRHV010000031.1:0-4588 GCA_041907165.1 Candidatus Omnitrophota bacterium
ATTTTGTCAATTTACATGAATATATTTTAAGCGGCGTTCTTTACCGCAGTTATTGGGCAACACCGTTTAGTACGATGCTGTTGTTTTTGATGATCGGCTACGGGGTCAAGAATATTTCTCCATCCCTGCAAAAAACCCTGTTTGGCGCATTCTTTGTTGTTATCTTTCTACAATTTGTTAATGGCATTCATACCATTGAAAGCAAAAAAATCCCCGAACAATTTTTGGCCCTTGCCCGCGGGCGCGTGACCAGCGGCAATACAGAAGACTGGTTTGTAACTGTCCAAAATACTACTGAATTTTTGCAGAGGAACATAAAGCCCAAAGAAAGTTTTTTTGCCTTGCCTTATGATCCTCTATATTACTATTTAACAGACAAAAGGTCTCCGACGCGCCAGTTGATCTTTTTTGAACATATCAACATCCCACCCGAACAAGAAATGCTGGTGATCAGAGACCTAGAAGAACACCATACCAACTGGATACTTCTCTCTAGCCGTTGTATCTCCCTAGAACGCGGTCTTGGAGTATTTGGCAAAGACTACTGTCCGCTCTTAGAAAAATACATCGAGAAAAACTTCTCTGTTGTAGCAGAATTCGGCCAATGGCAAAAGCCAGCTGGGTGGGCTGCAAATCATGGGACCAAAATCTTCAAACGAAATTCTGCTCATTTAAGATGAAATTTCCTCCCCCTTTTGTTTCCCATAAAATTTATTTTTTTGCGCTCTTGGTTATCGGGATATTTCTCTTGCAGCCGCTAACTGATTTTCTACCCTTTTTATCCCAAGGAGATCACGGCCTTAACCTCTATGCAGCTGAAGCTATTTTAAAAGGACAGATACCTTACCAAGATTTTACTTGGTTTTATGGACCGGCTATGCCGTATTATTATGCAGCCTTCTTAAAAGTCTTTGGCACAGGGATTCAAAGTATTTTGTTGGGAAAATGCCTGTTGATTTTAATCGCAGGCCTGCTGATTTACTGCATCTTGTCTTTATATATTCCGCAAATCATATCCTGCGTGGGAGCGATTTGGTTTTGGATATTCTTTAAAGATTTTCCCTACACGTTTAATCATACGGGAGGTCTTCCTGTTTTTTTGCTTATTTTCTATTTTACATTGCGCTATATCCAATCCTCAAATCCCAAATTTTTATACGGCAACCTTTTTCTTATTTTGCTTCTTTCCCTAATCAAGCTCAATTTTGGCATTGCGGCACTTTTGGCTTTAATATTCATCGTTTTGATTGTGAGTCTGGTCCAAAAAAAACATCCGTTCTTATTTTATCTTCTGTCTGGTCTCGCAATGCCTGCTATCATCGTTTTTGTTTACTGGCTCTTCGTCCGAAACTTGCCTTTTTACTATATCCAGCAATGTCTCCCTTATTTTGGCACCTATTTTAAGATCACTTCATTTGCTGATGCGTATCAACAAAATATGTTTATGAATATTTTGGTCAATGGATATTTATTAGTCAAATCTATATTTTCTTGTTGGGGCGATTTTGTCTTTGCTCTGCTGATTAATCTTGCGGCAGTAAAATGTTTCTGGCTGTGGAATAAAAGCAATCTCAACCAAACCTACCGACGAGAAATTCTTCTGTCCTTGCTTGCAGCAATCACATTTTATATATTTTCTTTACATGAATTTATCATGCTGGGCGTATTTTACCAAGCGTATTGGGCAGAACCCTTCAAAGTCCTTTTGATGTTTGGGATTATTGGATTTGCGCTTAACAATGTCAGCTCTCTTAAAAAGACGCTTGGAGCATTGGTTGTTCTGGGCATTGCTTTAATTTTAATTCCCCAAGACTCCCAATTATATGCGCAATTTCAAAGCCCCAAAACACGTCTTGATATTTCTGGGACAAGCATTGAAATTGGCAATGATCCTACATGGGTGCAAACCGTTTTGCAAACAACGTCCTTTCTTAAAAGAAATCTTAAAAAAGATGAATCGTTTTTTGCAGCCACCTATGACCCGCTTTATTATTTCTTAACTGAAAAAATCGCTCCAACACATTTACTGCTTCTACTAAATATTTTTATCCCACCAGAACAAGAGCTCGAAATCATTAAAGACCTCGAAGACAAAAAAGTCTCTTGGATTTTATTATCAAACCGTGGCAATGAGCCTAGGATCGCTACGATAGGCAAAGAATATTGCCCTACCCTTGGGCAATATATCCAAGACCATTTTGCGATCCAAGCCCAATTTGGGGATTGGGATGCGACGCCCCGATGGTGGTCAAATCATGCGGTCAAAATTCTCAAACGCGTAAAATAACGGCTTGGCACGACGAGAGCGGGACTCCTTCGCTTACGCTCAGCCGCTCGCTTTCACTCGTTTAAATTCTAGCAATCATCAAATAAAAAAGCCCCGTAAGGGGCTTTTTTATTTGGCGGGCACTTAAGATTGCAGGAGCAATCTTAAGTACTCCGCCAGACTTTCCCCAAAATAGAAAAACCTGCTGGACTAAGTCTGTAAAAATTTTTATTTAGCGGGGCACTGACTTAGGACGGAGCCTCGTCAGTACTCCCGCCAGTTTTTCCTAATCAAGGCAAAAACCTCGTCCCTTACGGGTAACGAGGTTTTTGTTTTTGGAAAACTGGCGGGGTCGACGAGATTTGAACTCGCGGTCTTCAGCGTGACAAGCTGACATGTTAACCAGGCTACACTACGACCCCAATTACTTTTAAACTTTTAAAATATTCCTTCAGAAAAATTGGGGTGCTGTCCAGCTTTTTGGGCGACCCCAATTATTTTTAAACTTTCAAAAATGTAGAATGAGTTTAATGTTTGATTCTAATTTTGTAAAGAAAATTTTTAATCGATAATAAATGGGCGGTGCTGGAATCGAACCAACGGCCTGTTGAATGTAAGTCAACTGCTCTAACCAACTGAGCTAACCGCCCTTGATTACATCTATCAACAAAATAAACCTTTAGGAAAATCAAGGGCGAGTGCTGATTTCCTAAATTTTCTTCTCTTCAGAGAAATCAGCGACGCCCTCAAACAACTATCTATCAAAATTAACCTTTAGAAAAATTATGGGCGAGTACTTGCTTCCTTAAATTTTTTTCAGAGAAGCAAGTGCCGCCCAGAAGATCATTTTCCATCAAGACTTCCTCTAGGGAAATCTTGGGCGAGTACTGATTTCCTAACTATTTATCTCTTCCAAAATTTTCTTGGCCGCTTTCAGAGGGTTTAGCGCCGCAACAATCGGCCGGCCCACCACTAAAAAGCTGCTGCCGTTTTTTTTGGCTTCCAGAGGTGTCGCCACACGCTTCTGGTCGCCGACATCTTCTCCCGCGGGACGAATCCCCGGAGTCACAATGACAAAATCCTCGCCAAAAGTTTTTCGCAACATTTTCGCTTCATGGCAAGAAGCAACGACCCCATCTAAGCCTGCGGCCTTAGCAGATTTTGCTCTTTCTAAAACCAAGTCCGACAGATTATCCTGTTTACTGTCACTTGTCAAGACTGTTACTCCAACAACCAGCGGGCGCTGTACGCCGATTTGTTGCGCGGATTTTTCTGCCGCCATAGCTGCCGCTTTCATCATCTCTGCCCCGCCGCACGTGTGCACAGTAAACATAAAAACGCTTTGGCTATTGGGCTTTTGGAGCTCTTTGAAATTCATGCTGCGCTCAATGGCAATATTAAGCCCCACCGCCGATGAAACCGCGCTGGAAACCGTGTTGGGAATATCGTGGAATTTCAAATCCAAAAAGACTTTTTTTCCGCGCGCCTGCACAAACCGCACCGCCGCCGGGCCCGACGAGGTAAAAAGCTGGCTGCCCACCTTATAAATATCCACAACCGGGTCTAATTGCTCGACGAGCGATCGAACTTCGGCCAAAGTGTTGACATCAAGTGCGACAATCAGTTGCGGTGAGTTTTTCATAGCTGTATACTCCCGATCAATTCTTTGATATCTTTCATTTTGTTTTCTTTCAAATACGCCTTAATTCCCTGCAAGACTTCCAAAGGCGCGCGCGGGTTAACAAAGTTAAATGTCCCGACCGCGACCATGCTCGCGCCGGCGATCAAAAATTCCAAAGCGTCATTGGCTGACCTGATGCCGCCCATGGCAATAATCGGAATTTTGACCCTTTGACAGGTGCGATAAACCATAAAAAGAGCAATCGGCCGAATCGCCGGACCGCTTAATCCGCCGCTTACGTTTCCTAAAACCGGTCGGCGGGTTTTAACATTAACGGCCATCGCGCTAAAGGTGTTGACCATGCTGATCGCATCCGCGCCAGCGGCTTCTGCGGCGACAGCAATCTCGGCGATATCCGTGACATTGGGCGAAAGCTTGGCAATGACCGGATAGCGGGAAATTTTTTTGACACACGAGACAACCCTCTGCACAGAACCCGGATCTTGGGCGACAAGGACCTTATGCTGTAAATTCGGGCACGAAAGATTAAGTTCAATAGCGGCAAGTCCTTGGACGGCATTTAACTTTTCTGTCAAAGCGATAAACTGCTCGTCGCTGTGGCCGAGGATAGAGACAATCAATGGCACGCCAATTTTTTGAAGCGCGGGGAGTTTCTTTTCAATAAAAATATCTATGCCCGG
>JAYRHV010000032.1:0-2455 GCA_041907165.1 Candidatus Omnitrophota bacterium
ACTGCGAGGGATACAACGGACATTCTCAGCAGGCACTTTAAAATCATCAACCATATGCCGCCCTATAACTTGACTGGGCACAATGATCAATTTGCTAAATCCCATAACAGAGCTAAAAAGATGTTTGGAATAATAACCATGACAGGTGGTCAAAAATTCCGCAGGAGTTTTTCGGCAGGCAAAAAAAGCGATCCACGCCGGGACCCGAGACCGGGCATGAACAATATCAATTTTTTCGGTAAGGATAATATCCCGTAAAGATTTGATGCAACTTAATATGCTCCAAAAAGATTTTTTATGGACTGGTAAGGTGTAATGTGTGACACCGGCTATTACAAGCTCTTGCACCAGAGCTCCCCCGTTGGAAACAACGACCGCATAATGGCCTTTTTCCCGCAAATATTTTGCAAAATCAACCGTCCCTGTTTCCACCCCACCGACACGCAACTCGGGTAATATTTGTAAAACTCTCATAGGCTTTGATAACTACAATATTTTTTCCAGAGCTTGGAAGATCACGGCATTATCATTTAATGGCTTTGTCTGGACTTTGTTTTTAATCAATTTGTAAATCGATTCTTTCATATATTTGACATCTGACAACAAAATATACCCCTCATTGCCTAAGGTCTCGAGGAAACGTCCGTGTTTGGTCTTTTCAAAAGGCACGCCCTGACGATGCTCGACAAAAAATGCCGCAACCTTTTTGCCTGCGCTCGCCGCTTCGGAAACCATCGAAATACTCTCTCCTGAAACAACCACTACATCCGATAATCCTAAAATGCCGCCTAAGGCCTCAGGAATATTTTCCCGATTGGGCAAAACCAAAAATTTACAGCGTCGGTATTTACTTAACTCCCGCATAACTAAATTCTCAACTTTTGCTGAAGTCCTGCGTGAAGTTGTCAAAAGAATATCCGCCTTCGCCTCTTGGGCAATTTCCATAAGCTGATGGATCAAAATACGCACTTTTTGTTCGCTTAAAATAAATTCAGGGGTATCGCCACCTAAAAGAACACCGATCTTAAAATTGTCCCCGCTTCTAAGATGTGAAAAACGTTTTAGCAGCTCTTGCGTCTGCTCTTTTAAATAATGCGCTGTTACCAAATTGGGTGCGCCTTGCGTAACAACAACATTTGGCGGCCAATGTTTGCGATTACTTATATCATGCCGGGGTAAAATAACTAAATTAAAATGTCTAAAACTTAACAATCCGGGTTTAAGAATAACCACATTTTTAACATCATACTCTTTTGACAAAAGATAATTAACACCTGCCACAGACGAGCCGCAAGAGATAATAAAATCAGGTTTGATTGAAAAAATCTGAACAAATGAATCTGCGGTTAGACAAAAATGCATAAGCCATAAACGGGCCCGATGTTTAAAAATATTTGCAAACCAGCTACTGACTGCAAAAAACTTCGCATGCCAATGACTCTTATAAACAACCGGTAAAATCGGAAGCTCGCAGGCGACCCCACGTTGGGAAAGCGCAGTGCTTAATCCTTTGGCCATTGCCTCAGACTGATGCAAATGCCCAGCTTTGCCATCGGTAATAATAGCAATAACAGACTCTTTGGAGTATTTCCAAATCTTATAAAACCACATGTATTGCGCAGGGGCTTTTTCAATACACTTTTCCATATGCGCCACAACAGAAGTCAAATTCACAGTCAAGTCCATCTCTGGATTGCCGGTATCGACTAAAGCCAATGGCTTCTCAACAATCAGCTGATGATACGGACCGTGCCGACGGGTAATACTTACAAAACAAATCGGGACCCCCATCTTTTGGCCAAGACGAATTGCGCCCGACGACATACTTGCCTGCTTTCCAAAAAATGGGACAAGCACTCCATCTTTTCCGCCTTGGTCGACGACTAAGGCTACAACCTCGTTATTTTTTAAACTCTTAAGCAGTTCGCGTGTTCCCATACCTCGCTCAATGACGCTTGAGCCGCCGCTTTTACGAAAAGAATTAAGCAGTTGACCTAAACGCATATTTTTTGTCTGGGCTTTAACCAAAACTTTATACGGATGACCAATCGATGCCCCAATCAAATTGGCCATCTCCCAAGACCCATAATGCATAGCCAAAAGAATAACGCCCCTGCCGGCTTTGAGGGCTTGATCGATATGCTCTCTGCCCTGTAACTGAACAAATTCATGGAACTTCGCCGTATCCAATAAAGGGAAACGAAATAATTCAATCAAATTCTGCCCAAAATTAACAAAAGTCTCTTTAGCTATCCGCCGAATTTCCTCTGGGGTCTTATCCTTGGCAAAAGCGATTTTTAAATTAGAAATAACGATATTGCGGTGCTTTGCGTCTAAATAATACGCCAGCACGCCTAAGAGCTTTCCTATCCTCAGCGAAAAACCGATAGGCAAAATCTGGACCAAAGCGCCAAAAGCCTTAACGACCCAATAAATGATCAATTCGCTCAAAAAC
>JAYRHV010000033.1:0-3911 GCA_041907165.1 Candidatus Omnitrophota bacterium
AAATTAAGCGATGCTTTAGGCTGGGCGCGCAAGTTTTCGATTTTTCAATATCCATTTGTGACCGCTTGCTGCGGCATGGAGTATATGTCGACGGCCGCGTCGCATTATGACGTTGACCGTTTTGGCGCCGGGTTCCCACGCTTTTCGCCGCGCCAGTCGGATGTACTTTTTGTCGTGGGTACGATTAATCACAAAATGGCGCCGGTGCTCAAAAATGTTTTCGATCAAATGTGCGAGCCAAAGTGGGTCGTCGCCTTCGGGGTCTGTACCTGTACGGGCGGATTTTATGACAATTATGCGACGGTGCAGGGCATTGACACGATTATTCCCGTCGATATTTATATACCCGGCTGTCCGCCGCGTCCGGAAAATGTTTTAGACGGTTTGATGAAACTACAGGAAAAAATTCAAAAAGGTGAGCAGAGCCGTACACTGTATGACCCAGCGACTAAGGCTTTGCGGCCGGCTGATTTGCAAAAATATACTATTGCAGACCACATCAAAAATAGTGAATCGTAAAATGACCCCTTTAGAAAAAGTCCAAGAAAAATTTGGTTCACAGATCATGGAAACGCACGCATTTCGCGGCGACCAGACGATTGTCATTGCTCCGGATCTTTTACTTTCTATAGCGCAATTTTTGAAAGACACCCCGGAATTAGATTTTGATTTTTTGATGGACTTGACGGCGGTTGATTATTTGTTTTTTGCGGGCGGCAAGATCCAAAAGAAATTTCGCTTTGAAGTCGTTTATCATTTTTATTCTCTAAAATATAATCATCGGCTGCGGGTTAAAGTTGTCGTCGATGAGAAAGAGCCGTGCGTCAATTCGCTTTGTGGCCTTTGGCCGTCAGCGAATTGGTATGAAAGAGAAGTTTGGGACATGTACGGGATTCGTTTTGAAAATCACCCGAATTTAAAGCGAATTCTTATGTATGAAGAATTTGAAGGTCATGCTTTGCGCAAAGATTATCCGTTTAACAAACGTCAACCTTTGATTGGACCACAAAATTAATGTCGCCGGAAACTCGCTCTATGCTTCTTAATGTTGGCCCTTCGCATCCTGCGATGCACGGGGTTATTCGCCTGATCATGGAATTAGAGGGAGAGCGGATCAAAGGGGTGGACGTTGAGATCGGTTATCTGCATCGCGCTTTTGAAAAAATGTGCGAAACCGTGATGTACGCGCAGTGCTTCCCGTACACGGACCGTCTTAATTATGTTTCGCCTTTGATTAATAATGTCGGGTTTGCGATGACCGTCGAGAAATTGTTAGGCATTGACATCCCCGAGCGCGCTAAATATATTCGGGTCATCATGAGCGAAATCTCACGCGTGACCGATCACTTGACCTGCATTGCCGCAACCGCGATGGAGATGGGCGCGATGTCCGCGTTTTTGTATATGATCAAGGCCCGGGATTTTCTTTATGAATTAGTCGAAGAGATTACAGGTGCGCGGCTGACGATTTCCTATGTGCGTATCGGCGGGGTCAAGGCGGATTTAACGCCTCATTTTGCGCAAAAATGTTTTGAAAAAATTGCAGAGGTCCGCAAGGTTTTGATTGAGGCCGACGAGCTTTTAACGCGCAATCGTATTTTCTTTGACCGGATGAAAGATACCGGAAAGCTATCTAAGGAAGATGCGATTGGCTTTGGGATCACGGGCCCGTTTTTAAGATCCACCGGTGTTGCGCTTGATTTGCGAAAGGCCAGTCCCTATTTGGTCTATGACAAATTGGATTTTGAAATTCCGACAGGAACAACCGGGGATAATCTTGACCGGTATTTTGTCCGCATGGCCGAAGCGGAACAAAGCTTGCGGATTATCGAACAGTGTTTTGAGCAGATTCCCGACGGACCGGTCATCGGAGGCCTGACTGGAGAAGTTATGGCGGCTGCTGATATGGTGGATCACGCTAAGATGGGAGAGACACAAGGGTTAAAAGAATTTCAAGTCGATCTTGACCCTACGCTGCAAGGCTCAACAAAAAAATATCACGATGGGATTTATGCGGACAAAAAGGGTGTTGTCCTGCCGGCCAAGGAAGAGACTTACGGCAATATTGAGGGGCTGATGAATCATTTTAAACTTGTCATGTATGGGCATGGGATTCGCCCGCCGGTGGGCGAAGTTTATTCTCCCATTGAAGCGGCCAATGGCGAGCTGGGTTTTTATATTGTCAGTGATGGGCGCGATCAGCCGTGGCGTGTGCGTGTGCATCCGCCGTGTTTTGCGATTATGGCGGCTTTGCCCAAATGTCTGGTCGGCAACATGATGGCGGATTTGATCCCGACTTTCGGTTCGGTCAACATGATCGCCGGAGAGTTAGATAGATAAAAGTTTCGTAGGAGGTTGTTATTTTTACCGCAGAGTTAAGACAACAGATTGACAAGATTATTGGCCTCTACGAGGACAAAAGGGCTGCGCTTTTGCCGGTTTTACATCTGATCCAAGAGGTGGAAGGTTTTATTTCGCCGGAGTCAGAAAAAACGGTAGCCGAAATTCTGGATATCCCCCTCGTGCATGTCCGCGAGGTCGTATCGTTTTATCATTTATTTGACCGTAAGAAAAAAGGCAAATGTTATTTTGCCGTTTGTCAGACAACGTCGTGCGCTTTGCTGGGTGCCGAAAAAATGATAGAGCATCTGGAAAATCGTTTAGGCATTAAGCCCGGGCAAACAACGCCGGACGGGAAGTTTAGTTTAAGCACAGTCGAATGTTTGGGCGCCTGCGAAATTGCGCCGATGATGCAGGTCAACAAAGAATATCAGGGCTTTTTAAATACCGAAAAAATCGATCAATTGATCGACGAGCAGAGATAAAATGCAAAAAGTATTAAGCCGCCATTTTGGCGTGGAAAATTCGCATTGCCTAAAAAATTATCTTGCCGATAAAGGCTATGAAGCGTCCCGCAAAGCCTTGACGCAAATGACGCCGGCGACGGTTATTGATGAAATCAAAAAATCAAATCTGCGCGGTTTAGGCGGTGCCGGTTTTTCGACGGGGACCAAGTGGGGCTTTATCAATCCCTCGAGCCCAAAGCCCAAATATTTAGTGGTCAACGCCGACGAGGGCGAGCCGGGGACGTTTAAAGATAAATATATCCTCGAGCAAGACCCGCACGCTTTTTTGGAAGGTGTCATTATTACTTGTTTTGCCATCGGCAGTCACAAGGCGTATGTCTATATCCGAGGCGAATATACAAAATCGATTAGCCGGCTTAAGGGGGCGATCAGTGAAGCGTATCAGAGCGGCTTTTTAGGAAAAGGGATTTTTGCGACGGGTTTTGATTTGGATGTCGTTATTCACGCTGGTGCCGGCGCTTATATTTGCGGGGAAGAGACCGCTTTGCTCGAATCGCTCGAGGGCAAAAAAGGGTTTCCGCGTTTAAAGCCGCCTTTTCCGGCGGTGGTGGGCTTGTTTGGATGCCCGACGGTGATCAATAATGTTGAGACGCTTACATCGATTGCGCCAATTATTGCCAACGGATCTGCGTGGTTTGCGAAGTTAGGGTCGGACAAAAACGGCGGCAACCGGCTTTTTTGTGTCAGCGGTCACGTCAACAGACCCGGGGTTTATGATCTTCCCAATGGGACCAAACTGCGGGAAATTATTTATGAGCATGCCGGCGGAATTCGGGGTGGACGAAAACTCAAGGCGGTTATTCCCGGTGGGATATCAGCTGCGCTTTTAACGCCGGACCAGATCGATGTCAAAATGGATTTTGATTCGCTTAAAGCTATCGGTTCGATGGCCGGCTCCGGTGGAATTATCGTGATGGACGAGACGACGGACATGGTGTGGGCCGCGATGGTGGCGGCACGGTTTTTTGCGCATGAGTCTTGCGGCCAATGTTCGCCTTGCCGGGAGGGTTCAGGCTGGGTTTATCGCAATATCAAAAGAATTTA
>JAYRHV010000034.1:0-5255 GCA_041907165.1 Candidatus Omnitrophota bacterium
CTTCATTGAGCAATTTCTCAACATACCAGTTGACTGGCTGAATCCCGTTAACTTCATTAGCATATTCAATCGTGCTTGTATCTAAGGGAGCGATGACCAAATCGGTCAATATCGATTTTTTGTTAAAACGCAATCCAGACAATTGTTCCATCCGTTCAATGACCTGCAAAAGGGTATAACCAAAACTTTCATTATCCAAAGTTGGCCCTAAAAAGAAAATGACCGGAATATCCCCACGCTCACAACGGCCGGCTAAAGCCGCTGCTAGGCCACCCACCACGCGCAAATGGATCGATTTGCTTGTAAACAAAGATCCGGGCCCCAAGGTAATAAACCGGGTGTTTGGCGAAAGAATCTTTTTTAAGAATCCGCTGTTAGCCGCCAAATATTTTTGCGAATCGGGCTTATACGTATTGCGGCCATTAGAACCTTTCGCGGTCGCAATACCAAATCCAATAATTCTAGAAAAATTAGCTGTCTCCGTAATATGCGTCTGCATCGCAACAAAACGGTTGCGGATATACACGGTATAACCGTTAATTGACAAAGCTTTATAGCGGACACTTTTTTTATTTAAAAGTTGCAGCAATCCAGTTCCGTCGATGGACATCTGATACTTTTTGGCTTTATAGTCGACAAGACTTTCAGACATTTGATCTCGTTCGATAACCTGTATCCGCCCATTTCCCGCTTCCAAAGAAAAAGCAAAACCTTTCGGATTGCCCCAAAAATATACCTTCAAATTGCCAGCTAATGGAATCTCAACACGTTCTTCCGAAAAATCGGCGCGATATTGCGCATCCTCTCCCCAGACACGGACAAGCCAGTTTTTATTTTCACGACGGACAAGAAAAACACTTTTTGATTGATCTGCCGGATGATCAATCAAAATCACATAATCCTGATACATCGCATATACCGTGCCCGGATAAAGGTGCGAAAGCCTCACGCGGCCTTGGGTAATGCCCAGCATCTGCGCGATAAGGTCTAAGCCTTTTTCGAACCGGCGCATATCTTTTTCGTTGGCAATGGTCAGTTTGCGCACACCGGGTTTGTATTTGGGGTTCTCGCCGTCAATAAGCCCCATATAATCCATTGCGAGTATCGGTAAAAGATTGCGTATGCTTAAACCCGGCAGCCCGATATAACCCTTCTCTATATATGGCTCAACCCGCTCAATAAGATTAAGCAAGCTTGTGGCATAAAAGACAAAATCATCGCTTAACTTCTCTTGCGGCAAAAATTGTCGGACGATGCGCTCAAGAGAACGGATAATGAGCTCCTTAAAATCTTTTACATAAATCGGGTTATACTCCTCGTCATAAAAAACAGGATGACCTACCCTAAAAGGATGACCTTCATTATCAACTTCCGGCATGTCGGATTTTTCATTCGTCATTTGGACCCGCCCTTGCGAATCTAAAAGACGAAAAACTTTATCCTCTGAAGCAAACCCTTGCAATGCTCCAACAAGATCCCCAACTGCAGGCGGTCTTCCAAAACCTGAACTTGTCAAGTCGTTTGCAACAACATAACTTGATCCTCCGTCATCGATTGAAGCGAGACCTGCAGTAATTTTTAACGACGGCAGGACAACTTTACGAATCGCTTCGATGACCGCAAGCATTCCGGTCCCGCCGCCTAAACAAAGTCCGGCCTGTTCATCTTTTACAACATAAGAATCCGCGTCTTGCCGCCCGGCATCAACAAAAAATGGATCAAAAATCCCGCTTTCAACCTGCGGCCTGTTTAAACCTAAAGATGCCTTAGACCTTTGCAAATATTGCTCAACAAGCTCTTGGTGGCCGTTAAAAATTCTTAATAATTGTGTGCGTCGACGGGAATATTGCCTAAATTCCTCAATCTTTAAGTCAAATCCAAGGTCACTGCGCAAAATTTCCATTGCCGGCAATATGTGAGCTTCTTGAGAATTCGATAAAAGCAACCGTATCTGTTCTTCAATATTTACTGCCAGACGCGCATAAATCGCGGCATTCGCTTCTGGACCAAATTTACCCTCAAGAAAAGCAATATCCTTTGTCAAACGCACGCGCGGATAAAGTCCCGCATCCGAAAACTGCTCATCAGTATTTAAAATCATCATCTGCTCATACCCTGATACATTATTGGACAGTTGCGCAACGGGAACATCGACGCCCTTGCCTGAAAAATCGTCAGCGGTAAAAAGAATATAAAACGGCATTCCCCCCGAATTCTCAACAGCGTCGATAAACGGGCCTGCTTTATTGACATGACCTTGTTTGATATTAATTGTGGTACGGCTGGCTTTGCTTAACTGCAAATCTTTTAAATCCGGATACTCAACGCCAAAATGTTCTTTAAGCGCAGCCATTTTATCAATAAGAATTCTTTCATAAAGGCCATGAATCAATTTAGGCCGAATGGACTTAAGCGAAATCTGAACACCTTGACGGTACGTGACAGCCAATATCCTGTCTTTAAGCGGAAACTTCAAATTGTCGAGCGTAATAAAATTAGCTATGATATCTCTCTTCTCTTTTTTATCTGCGCTATCGTTTGAATTAAGAATTCTTAATATTTCTGCTACAGCGACGATTTGCAAAAAGGTAGATCGTCTTTGGGCATCATGCTCGTCGATGCTTTCTGCTTCCTGTAAAAGTCTCTCAACGAGATTTTCGGTATCTTTAGAAAAAAGAGCAGAAACTGCCTGTTCTCGCAGCGAAGAGTCACGGAGCATCGGCTTTAAAAGTCCGCCAGCAAGTTTTTCCAAAATAATTTGCAGGCCTGTTTCGTCGGACGGCCAATTTTCTTGTGGCAAAAATTCATTTAAAGCCTCAGCAAGAGCCATCAAAAATTCTTTCCAATTTTCAATAAACTCGTCAAAAAGCTGAGTCTTAATCAGTTGATACGTCTCAGGACTAATTGACGAACCGATCCCTTGCGCGTATGCGGGATCTAAAACCCACTGGCTGCGATGAACGTCAAAAGAATACATATTCCCGGAACCATCCGCATAAACGATGATTTCCGAGCGCAGTTGCGGGGCAAGAACATCCAAACGATAAACCGCTTTGGCGATTTCATTGTCCGTCGCAATCCGCAGGCGCATCATCCCTAGCATGATCAATTCCAAAATCGCATTAACGATTGCGTCAGGGAAAGGACTTTCCCTCGGGGCAAGATTATCGTCCATGTCCGGAAAAATCTCACCCTGACCGATTGTCATTAAACCTTCACGGATTAGGGCATCAACGGTAAGCTTGCCATATTCATCGATTTGGACACCATTTACATTTTCAAAAATAATTTTGTTCTCTTCAAGGATAGGGAGAGCTTGGTCTTTGAGCAAAACATAAAATACAGCGCGCAACTCTCTGTCTTCCCAAGCGCCGACTTCTTGCATAAGCGGTTGGATCACGTTTGCAGCAAGCTCGTGCACAAGCCCTAATTCTTTTAACAATAACTGTGCCTGTTTGATATTTATCGAAAGTTCACGCAAGAAAAAGGTTGATGAAGAAAAAACCGAACTGGCGGCAACGACACCCGCAGCAATTTTTTCTTTTTGCAATTTGCGAATCATTTGCGAATCAGACACTTCCGTCGTGTAACCAAATTTCCGCAGAGCCCTTTCCATTTGTTCCCAATTTAAATTAGCGTTGCCAAAATCAGGATTGCGAACTTTTGACGCAATCGACGACGGACGGAAGAAAAATGTCAACGGATACGCCTGGGACAATAACTCGCGACGAGTCCCATTTCTCAGTGAATCTGCCAATGTTGGGGCAAGGGCCTGTGTCATATAATTGGCGTCAAACATTTGTTGGGGATGGAAACCTCGCTGCGAATATTGCGAGCTCATCACCCAACGCATAAGTTCTACCTTTTGTTGCCGATTAATTAATCCGCGAATTTCCTCAAGCCGGCCAGAAATGGCAAAGAGACGTTTTAAAAGGTTTCCTGAAACTTCACTGGGTATCGTTGCAAGCGTTTGATACAAAACGAGGGCATCTTGACGGGTTATATATTCATTGAACAAACGAATATTATCCAAAACGCCAACGATCTGTTGCTCCGCATAATATTCGCGCATATACTCAAGCACCTTCGGCGTTGATTCTCCGTCGCCGCCTAAAGCCGAAACAGCCCAGAAGACGTTTGTTTTTAAAACACGTTCGATTTCTCTGGCCATATTCAAAATGATAAGGTCCGTCACCGGCGAGCAAATAAACCGCTCGGGATGCGTTTGCTTATTCTGCGAAGTTATGGGATACAAAAACCGCGCAAGGCTATCCCCGCCGACATCAAGACTGATAAGAACACGCTCTTTTGCGTTAACATCATCGCCTTGCGAACGCAAATAATCTTGGGCTAAATCTTTTGCACTTTGGCTAACATCTACCATCCAAAGTTCAATCCCTTGCGCAAGCCCAAGAGCAACCATCTGACTATCCGAAAGCGGGACTTCGACGCGATACGGTCGGTCAGCATCATCCAAAATTTCATTTTGAACAATAAGCCCGGGAACAATGCGATAAATATGCTCCGTGCCCGGGATAGGCTTAATCGGCTGACCGGTTCTAATATTAATGATATTTCCGACGGAAAGCGGCCAGCCCATCGGGTTTTCTTTAGCGTGTTTGACGTTGGTCGTAAAAATAACAATCTTTATATTCTCGCCAAGAATTCGACGCAACCCTAAAGCCAGAAGAATCGCGCTATCGACATCGCCACCTCCGCCGGCGGCAATAATGTGCAATTCTCTGACATTTTTAAACATATCCGGATCGATGCCATTAAGAACTAATGGGCCTAAATCTGTGCTCATTTGAGGTTTATTATCTGATGTCGATTTAAACGCTAAAGAAAGCGTAGGTAACACGCTGGGCAGTGCTGTTTGAAGGATTTGTTTTTGAGATTCTGTGATTTGCGCTACGGAATCTGACAATACGGATTTTGAAAACTCTGCAGAAAAACTGGGGCTCGTTAAAAAGAAAAACGAGGCGGCCAAAGCACCAACAATTTCCCTTGCCGGCGGGCCGGTCACAGGCGCGCTGGCGTTTTTGATGGCCAAGTCAACTAAAATGCCAATATCTCTGCCTTGCGCTGATAATTTTGCATTATTTAAAATTCGCACCATCGCTTGATGAATAGTTTTTCCATGAACTTCGGCTCTCAAAGATTGGATATAAATATTTTTCACAAGCGGTAAATACGTCTGGACATCAGGATTTAAAAATAAACTTTGATAGTCGTAAGAGACCGGTTCTTGCAAA